>CALJTZ010000191.1 GCA_937975655.1 uncultured Synechococcus sp.
GTCATTAAGCTGAGGTCTCAACCATTCATCTTTGATAAACTGTCTCCTTAGGTCGTCTGGGAGCTCCGGGTTCTCCTCCTTTTTCTTGGCTGCGTAGCCCACATAGCTTCGCAGCTCTCGATCAACTTGGTTGAGAAGTTTTTCATTGCCAAGGGTATAAACAACGGGCCTCCAGCTACCTGAGGCAGCAAGGTGCTCCATGACCCACTCATCAGACTTGCCACTCTTCTTGAGAATAGAAACAAGTGCCTCTTGATCCATTTATATGAGTTCGTCCATATCAATATCGCCTCCATCAGCACTATAGCCATCAGAGCTTCCTTGCTCGCCTTCCCATTTCACGGAGAAGCCTTGTTCTTCAGCAATACTCTCCAAAATTTCCACACGCATCTCAAGGCCTGCATCTTCACCTCGGATACTCTCCTCAAGATCCATAAAGCGCCCTACAAGCTCTCGCCAGTCCTTGGGTGGCACATTAACACTTTCCGTATTATCACTACTACTTGAACGACTGCCCCCCATGATTTCAACCCGGGTGCGCTCACCTCCTGAGCCAAGTTCCGCAATCATCTCCTCTAGTGAAGCCAACCTGAGATCTAAGGACTCAGAGCTTCCCTTCACCTCCATGATGGAGCTTTTTGTTGCTTCCTCTATTTCATGGAGACGGTCTACAAGTTCTAAGCCGACTCCATTACTCGTTCCCAATAGTGCATGTAGCTCGGCTTCACTACTGCCTTCCTTAAGGCAGTCAACGACAGCCTGCCTTAGTTCTCCACCAACACGTACATAAGCTTCAGCGAGAGACTCGAGTACCTTGGTGTATTGTTTGTTTTGATTTCTACAGATTCCTTTAAAGGCTTCAAGCGTTTCAGATCTAAACCGGGCACTAAACGCCTTTAACTCTTCTGGCTGGCTGCTACCGATGTCTTGCATTGGGGCGCAGTTGCGTGTGCCGAGCTGTTTGATTTTATCGTTTTTGCGGTTGTCCGCCAGGGGGCCGCTTCCTAATGGAACGCAGCCTCAGCTCACAACAAAGCCCGGCCGCTATCCAAGCTTGCGTGGTGCCGATCAACCATTGTTCCCAGCTCGCTTGCGTCCCACTGGTAATACCGAAACCAATCAAGCTCAAACTGAGAAGCCATCCCCACCGAATCAACCACGGCTCACCGGCGCGCACCCTTGGCGCAAGCCAGAGGCCAACACCGCAGAGGGTGAACCAAGAGAAAAGACCCATATGTGAACATTCTAGCTAGTAAAGAGCCTGCGATAACGATGGTCTGCTTGATTTCGGCGTGCGAGCTGACGCTTGTAACAGCCTGCCGGTAGCCTCTTGGTGACTAAACGAGCATGCTTCGCCTGCTGCAGCCCAGCTTCTAAACACTCAATGACCCCGTCTGGAGCAACTTCAAGGGCTGCGAGGAGTCTTGAAAGCATCGCCGGATTGCGGACAAGCAGTTCATCCAAAGCAGCATCTATCCAGCCAAGTAATCGAGAAGCCCCTGTGTCAGCACGCAAGAAGTAGTGCTTCTTTCTTTCACCTTGCCTGATCGGTAGGCCTCGAATAAATTCCTTGCTAGCCAGCTTATTGAGAACACGGGATGTGTGCGGCTGGTCTAAGTCGAGCTCAGCCTGTATGGCCGACGATTCAATCCCGGGAGTAGAGGCCAACGTGAGCAAGACCATGGTTTCCGTTTGGGACATACCATGGAACTCACGTCGCCAGCTCAACCGAAGGTTTTTCAGAGCCAGCAATGTCGACTGCATGGGAAAATTCTTGGTCGTCGACGGCTCAATTTTATTGGAAAATTGGATTGCGCCAAGGATGGCCAGCCATCATCGCCAAAAGTTAGCGCTTCTTGCACGGATGGCTGCGCTTTTGGCACATTAGCTTGCCTTGGCTTGCCGCTTGCAATGCTCTGCCAGAAAATGCCTCGCGGCCTTGGTTGAGTACTCATAGGAATACGCCTCAGTTTCGATGAGCTTAGTTTTTTCACCTATCTGAGAATAGATATCAGAGCCAAGTTGGCGCCTGTAGATTTTGGCGGGTGACAGCTCGACGCTTAAAGACTTTGGTTTATAGTTGATTCCTCCGTTGTGGCAGCTCTGTGCCACATGAATTGCTTCATGGTTAAGGATCTTGCGGACAGCTTCGCTGCCCTGACTGAGGGCACTGGGGGCTATGCGAATGGTCTGCCTGGAAGGATCCCACTCTCCAGCCGCCCCCTTGAGCCTTGGCTCCCCAATGACAACTAGCACGTTGAGGTCAGTCAGGCTGGTCAATAATTGGGCGAGTTTTTGCTGAGAAGCCCAGAACTCCCTTCCGTTTCTTACTTGCTCATCGAGCTCTTTCGCAGTCTTCGCCGCTTCACCTTCTTTGCGATAGTAACGATAGGACACCTGCCCTAGCTCTCCAATCTCCAACTTTGCCTGATGCTTATCGTCACTTTTTCTAATTTCTTCCATCGCAATATTGAACCCCTGTTGCGTGCCCAAGTCTATCTCGCCGGCGCGAATCCTCTTGCTCCTTGGCGAAACATCAGCCAGCTTTTCGCTTGATTCAAACGAAGGCAGTGGAATCTTGATCTTGTTGAGTTCAGATGAAACAACAGAGATGCCGACAGCTAACCCAATCCAGCGAAGGGATTTACCTAGATTGAGCGCTGATTTCGTGGCCATTAACTAACTACTAAGCCTGGAAGGTATTAGCTTTTCACTATTGGTGCGGCTATTTAGTCAACGATTGGATCAATCTCTGATAGCTTGCGCTTTAGCTGGGAGGCCAACACTTGCCTGCCGACTGCCACAACCCGCAGCTGATCCTGAGCAAACTTGAGCTGGCCCTCCGCGGTCTGAAGTCCTTTGACCAGCCGCTTCATTTCGTCAGGCATGCTAGAGAGGTCGTAGCGCTTGCCTTCGAAATTCAGGATTGCTCGACGATCGGCTCCTTGATTGGAAGCCATAAGCAGGTCAAACCATTCACCTACCATATATACCAGATCAGGCGATCAGGTCAAGTCCTGCCACGCCAAGCCGGCGACCGACGCAGTATCCAGGCGGTGTGAGGCCTCTGTCAGCACCATATCCGCGCAGACAACCACTTTCAAGGCCATAGCGACAGGACCTGGCTGTTTGGATTCAGTAGGGCCACAGAGGCCTCCCCATTGGCGACCGTAACTGAGACCATTGAGACAGCGCTCTGACCTGGCCCACCTCCCCGAGGGCACCACAAGCCTGAAACGCAGCGGCCGCTTCCCTCAACTCGTAGAACTCACAGCCCGGGAAATCAGCACTGTGAGAATCAGAATGGCCAATAGCACCTGCAAGGCCATCACCAGTTTTGCAGGGCGGGACACCAGCGCCTCGCTGGTGGGTCCGTAGGTGGAGTTGACGTTCAGCGAAATGAACAGGTAGTCCACGAGGTGGGGTACGGGCGGGGCCTCGCCATCCCGGCTCGGCCATACAAAGGCACCCCCTGGTGTACTGACATCCAGGAACACATAGATGAACATGAACACCAGCACGCTCTCCATGTACACAGCCGCTACATCCCAGAGGCTGCTCAGCCCGCCACCCTGGTGATGGCCAGCCGTGAAGATCATGGCCAGCACGTTGGCAATCACTTGGATCACAGAAAATGCAAGATACACGAGGCCCCACGCAAATAAGCGTCGTCGTCCTCCGCGATAGAGGGCAATCACCAGGCCAAGCGTGACGATCACGAACATGAAGGTGCCGAGCTGCTCGATCGCACTCACGATGCCTTTCAGATTCGGCTCGATCATCTGGTCCTGCTCCAAATGCCTAGCCAGCAGCAGATCCATCAGCCAAACCCAACTGGTGGCCGCAATAACGGCGAGGCGGCCTCGGCCGCGGGTCAGCCGATCCCGCAGCTGCTCAGCTGGTGCACCCTGCAGGATGTCAGTCATCATGGCCAAAGGAGATCCCAGCCATCAGCATCGCACCAGCTACACCGGCGGCGCCTGATGCAAGACACGCTGCGGGTAGGGGATTTCGATCCCTTCGCGCGCGAAGGCTTCCCAAATGGCAATCCCAACCTCGCTGGCCACACCAATGCCATCCATTGGATTTTCAATCCAGAAACGAATGCTGTAGGTGATGGCCGAATCGTCATAACGAAGCAGCAACCCCTTGGGGGCAGGACTCGCCAACACCCGAGGCACCGTATGCGCGGTGGCCTCCAATAGGGCAATCACCATTGTAGGGGGGTGGCGATAGGCCACGCCGATCACCACCTGTCCGCGGCGATGACGATCACGTACGCCGCTGTAGGTGATCATCGACTGGGTGAAGAACGTCTGATTAGGAACCACCAGCTCCACGTTGTCCCGATCGCGCCACAGCGTGGTGGCACGCATGCCCAGCTCCAGCACTTCACAGGGGTCTTCACCATTATTCACCGATTCAATCAGCAAGACATCACCGGGCCGCACAGCCCCTTCCAGCAACAACCAGAGGCCACTGATAAAGTTCGAAAACACCTCCTTGAGGCCAAAACCAAGGCCCACGGACAGCCCGCCACCCACAGCAGCAATCAGAGCCGTGTTGACCCCGACATTGGCGAGGATGAGCAACAAACCGATCGCCACCAACAGATAACGAATCAGCAGGGATGAAGCTCGATAGGCAGGCAGACTGAACTGGAACACGCGCCGCATGAGTGCCGCGAGGGCAAGCGCCGGCAACGCCGAGCCCACGATCACGAAATACGTGCCAACCACCAGCAGTGCCAAGGCCCCAAACGACAGCCCGTCCTTTCCGATAGCAATCACCTCAACGGCAAACAAGGCATCCAGATTGTCGAACTGCGAATAAAGCCGCAGCACACCAATCACCACCAACAGTGGTCGCACCAACTGGAGATCTTCGCGTTCAACAACCTTGGCTGGCAAATAAAGCTCGAGAACAATCAGTCCAACCCGTGTCAGCATGCACAGGGCATAAAAACGCACCACGAACCGAGCCAAATCGCCCACACCCGTGGCCGATACCAGCCAGGCTGCTGCCAATGCAAAACAGAGCCACAACAGGCCGGCATTGGCCAAGGGCTTGAGACGCTTGAGGAACGGCCAGCGACGCTCACCCGGCCAGCGACGCTGTTCGAGCTTCAACTGGCGCTTCAGGATCAACCAGAGGCCAAAGGCCACCCCCATGGCCGCAAACTGCCTGAGCACACCGAAGCGGGTGAGATCGGCGAGGAGATCCAGCAGGAGCTGTGCGATTTCGTTCATGGCTGCACCTCTGCTGCAGGAATGGCATCCAGCAGGCGTTGGAAGTCAGGGGCCACGGCAAGGGGAGCCCGCGCACCAGCGAGCACCTGGTTGGCCAACAGCACAACCTGATCGGCATGGCGCGTCAGCACCTGATACTGCTGCAGGCTGGGCACCACACTCGTGCGCCGAGATCCATCCATCACTGACAAGATTGGATAGGCCTTAAGGGGCAGTGCGATGGCTGGATTCACAGGCAACACAGTGCCGAGCCGCAGAGCCGTTGTCCGTTGATTCACCGCATTGACCGTGAACAACATGAACTGCTTGGCTAATCGACGCTGCGCCAGACTGGACTGGGCCCCCAGCATCCAGGTGGGTACAGCCATCAGTGGCCTGGCTGGTCCGGCGGGACCCGCCGGCAACAGCTCCACCCCCAAATCTGCGCCGAGGGCTTGGCGTAGGGAGGGGATCCAACCGCTGGGGCAGGGAATCCACAGGAAGCGGCCTTCCGCCAGACCCACCCGCAACTCCTCCTCACTGCTCACAAAGGTGATGTGGGGCTGGAGATTGGCGTGCTGCAACCACTGCAGGGCCGGCAGTACCTGGGATGGCCCCCTGGATGGACCACTAGGGGGTGGAACGAGAGAAGCCCCAAAACCACTCAGGATCCAATCCAATCCTGGGAGGCTGGAACTCAGCCCAATGGCCGATCCCTCCTGGCCCAAACGCACCAGATCGCTCAACGTGGCGGGTGGCGATGGCAAGCGACGGCGATCGAAGCAGGCCATGGTCGGCGCCATGAACAAAGGCACCCCAAGCTGCTGGCCGCCATCGCGCAGAGACGCCAACAACCTGGGCTGCACAATTGCACGCTCCTCCCTGTTGAGCTGCACAGGGGTGGCATAGCCCTTCTGATGCAGCGTGAGCAGATCACGACTGGTGGCCAGAAGAATCAGATCGGGCGCGAGCCCGCGGCCTGTGCGAAAGGCAAGCTCCTGCTGGAGGCGATCAGCCGCAACAGTCCGCAGCTTCACCTGGAGTTGGGGATTCAAACGCTTGAACTCCCGGGCCTCCTGCTCCAGCAGAGCCTTCAGCCTGCCCTGCTCGACAGGATCGGATTGGGACGACAGCTCCACCACCACATTGATGCTGTTTCCAACCGCAGGCAAGCGCTGAATCCCAAGGGACCCACAGGCTGAGAGCAGGCCGCTCAGCCCGAACAAGAGACCCAGCCCCCTGGCGCGGCTCATGGGTACCGAGGAGCGTGGCGCCCCGCATTCTGGCCCCCTTGGACCACTCAGCCGATGCCGCAGATCGTGATCGCCACTGACCAGGCCCACAAAGCACCCTCAGACTTTCAACAAACAGCGCCGCAACCATGACCAACAGGCGACGCAAGCCGATCCGGGATCTCAGCATCCGCGAATACTGCCTCTACCGCGCGATCTGCATCGAGCTGGAGGACTTGGAGCAGTCGATCCTGTACGACGGCACCGTGAAACTGGATCTGGAAGCGCTGGCCATGGCCATGAGGGACCGGCGCCTGCTGATCGAATGGCTCAGGGAGCTCTACTTCCCGCCCTCCTCCGACTTCGCCGATACGGGCCTCACGGAGGAAATCGAGGAACAGCTGCTCACAGGTGCGCTCTATTGACCAATCTCTGGCGCAGCCCAGAAGCCAGCCACAAAAAAAGCCCCGCCTAAGCGGGGCTTGGATGCTGTGAGTTGAGCCTCAGCCCACGCTCCACACGCCACCGGCGATCTTCACCAGGGGAGCCACGATGGTGGTACCAGCCAGGAACCAGGCGAAAGCGGCACCGCCACAACCGCCAAGCCAGAAGCCACTGGCGAACTCAGCCCAACCGGCCTTGGTGAACAGGTCGGCAGGGGGGTTGTCGATGGTGGCGTCAGCGGGCTGAACGCTGGGGCCGAGGCCGGCAGTGCCGTAGATCGACAGGCAGACGGTGAGGATGGACACCAGACCGACAGCGGCCAGCAGGCCGGCGGTGCTGGCGTACTCGGTGAGGCGCAGCGGGCCGGTGATGGCAAAGGGGCCATACAGGAAGAAGCCATGGGCCATGCCCACTTCCAGACCCCGACGGTTGGGGGAGAGGGAAGGGCGATAGGCCGGCAGGGCATTGAGGAATGCCCTGGTGAAGTAGCTGCTGTTGACGGGAGTGGCCAGATTGCCGACGCAGGGGTCGGCGACAGGGGTCACGGTCATCGGTGGAAGAGGGTCGGTTGGCTGGATGGAAGCGGCGACTGCTCAGTCGCGGGCTTCAATCACGTTGAACAGCAGGGCCATGGCCACCGCAGGAGCGAGGATCCCGACAAGGGGCACGAACACCGAGGGCATCCAGGCGGCGACGAAGTCTCCGGTCATCAGCGTGGGCCAATACAGCTACCGTTCGGCACTGTAAGGAGACCCTCTGGAACTGCCGTTCAGCAGCCGGATGGGCGACATAAAAGTTCAGACCGTTCCCTCCAGACCACCTGCCAAGCCATGACCCAGGCCCTCTCCGGTGCTGCACTCGCCGCCCTGATCGCCGTGTGCTGGCTGCTGGGACGGCCGAAGCCGAGGTTGCTCAGCTCCACCGACACCTCTCAGGTGGCGGCCCTGAACCGCAGCCAGATGGAGCTGGTGCTGCTCCCGCCAGACGGCCCCAACCCCGAAGCGGCTGACGCGGAAGCGCCCCACTGGCCCCACGACGCCCGCAGCCGCCAGCAGCTGTTGGCCGAACTGGAGCGCCAGTTCCAGGCCGGTGGTGCGCAGCGCCAACAGGCCATGGCTTCCTGCAGGGCCTGGGGCCACCGGGCGGCATTACCCCTGATCCGGCGGGGCCTCAAGGATTCGGACACCACGGTGATGGGCCTGGCTGCCGAGGCCATGGCCGCCTTCCGCGGACGCAGCACAGCTTCACTGGAACGGACTCAGACCGCCAGGCTGCCCCGCAATGTTTCCCGCACCCGATAGATCGGGCGCCCCTGGCTCTCGTGATAGGTGCGCATCTGCAGCTCGGCCAACAGGCCAAAGCAGAACAACTGCACGCCCGCCACGATGGCGAGCACGGCCACCAGGAGCAGCGGCCGGTTGCCGATATCGGCGTTGGCCAGCAGCTTCTGGGCCAGCAGATAGAAGGCCAGCAGCAGGCCCACTGCAATGGCGGCAAGGCCGCCAAAGCCGAACACGTGCATCGGACGGGTCAGGAAGCGCTTCATGAACCACACCGTGAGCAGGTCCATGAGCACCCGGAAGGTGCGATCGATCCCGTACTTGCTCTGGCCAAACTGACGGGCATTGTGGTTCACCTTCACCTCGGTGATCCGTGCCCCCTCAATGAAGGCCAGAGCCGGTAGAAAGCGATGCAGCTCGCCGTAGAGGCTGATGTCATCCACCAGTTCGCGGCGGTAGGCCTTGAGCGAGCAGCCGTAGTCGTGCAGACGCACGCCGGTGACGCGGGCAATCAGGCGATTGGCCAGTTTTGAGGGCAGCAGGCGGCTCACGGCATGGTCCTGGCGCTGATGACGCCAGCCACTCACCAGGTCGTAGCCCTGCTCCAGTTGCTCCAGGAGCATGGGGATATCGGCCGGATCGTTCTGCAAATCGCCGTCCAGCGTCACGATCAGATCTCCGCGGCTGGCATCAAAACCAGCTGACATGGCCGGGGTCTGGCCGTAGTTGCGGCGCAGCAGCACAGCCACCAGCTCCGGGGTCTGGGCCGACAGGCGCCGCAGCACGCTGGCCGTGCCATCGGAGGAGCCATCGTCCACGAGCACCAACTCAAAGGAACGCCCCAGGGGCCGCAGCGCCGCGAGCAGCTTCTCCACCAACAGGGGCAGGCTCTCTTCCTCGTTGTAAAGCGGCACCACGATGGAGAGCTCGGGCCTCGGCTGCGCGCTCATCGGACACCATCCAGTTGCTGCAACCTAGGCGACGCCGTCGTGGCAGCGGATCACCCGCCCAGCCCCGCGCAGCTCTCGCCGGTAGTGGCTGCTCACGGGATGCAGGGCCTGGGGATCGAGGCTGTCGATGCCCAGGCCGTTGCGGCCATGCTCGCGGCCGGAACTGTGCAGGTAGCGGCCCTCTCCGAGGTAGAGGCCCACATGGCTGCAGCGCTGGGGTTGGCCGAAAAACACCAGATCACCGGTCCGGAGCAGGCCATAGGTGCCCGGCCGCACCGCCACCGGCTGACAGAAGCGCTCCTGCTGATAGGCATCCCGGGGGATCCACACGCCAGCCGCGGCAAAGGCGCTCTGCGTGAACCCGGAACAGTCGAAATCCGGGCCCAGGGTTCCCCCCCAGAGGTAGTGGTTGGGGCACTGGCGCGCCTGCTCGGCAAAGGCCATCACCCGCGGCAGCCGGACGGCGATGGCCTGGGCATCCAGCAGCTGGGGTCGCGGTCGCGGCGTTACGCGGGCATGGCCGAGCAGATCGCCGGGCTCGATCCAACCGGGATAGCCGTCCTCCAGCAAGCGGACCCGCAACCGGCGTTGTGCGGCCTGCTCGGGTTGCAGCACCTCCAGGCAGCGGCCGGCAGCCGCCTGGGTGGCCAGGCCGCTGCCACCGGGGCGGCTGTAGAGGTTGAGCGGGGCGGCCAGCCGCCAGACGCTGCCGGGTTGCAACAACTCCAGGGCCGCAGGGGTTCCCGGAGCCAGGCTGCCTAATCTCGCCATTAACGCCTTGGGCTGTGATGGGGTTTTACTGCCCGGATGGGCCGATGCAGCGGATCCTCTCCGATGCGATCGACCAACTGGAAGCCCAGGGGCGCCCGGGGCTGCGGGACCAGCTCTCCGTCACCTGGCTGCGCTACGGCAGCAGCCTGCGGGGCACCGCCAGCACCGCCCAGGATGGCGAGGCCTTCTGGGCACGCCCGGTTCACGGGGCGTCATGGAACGGCGAGCAGCCCCGCTACCCGGCCAGCGTGGTGAAGCTCTTCTATTTGGTGGCCGCCGAAGCCTGGCTGCAGCGCCAGTTGATCACCGACAGCCCTGAACTGCGCAGGGCGCTGGCGGACATGATCCGCGACTCCAGCAACGACGCCACCGGCATGGTGCTCGACCTGCTCACCGGCACCCAGAGCGGCCCGGAGCTGCCCCCCATGGCCCTGGAGCGCTGGAGCCTGCAGCGGCAACTGGTGAACCAGTGGTATGCGGGCCTGGGCTGGCCTGAATGGTTGCGCTGCAATGCCTGCCAGAAAACCTGGGGTGATGGGCCCTATGGGCGGGAGCGCCAGTCCTACGGGGAGCAGCTGGAGAACCGCAACCGCCTCAGCACCGACATGACCGCCCGGCTGCTGCACGCCGTGATGGCGGGGGCCATGGTGTCTCCCCCCGCCAGCGGCCGCATGCAGGAGGTGCTGGCCCGCTCCCTGGAGGCCGCCGCGCGGGCCGCGGATCCCGAGAACCAGGTGGATGGTTTCATCGGCGAGGGCGCGCCGGACGGTGCACAGCTGTGGAGCAAGGCCGGCTGGATGAGCCAGGCCCGCCACGATGCGGCCTACCTGGAAATCCCCGGCCACCATCCCTGCGTGCTGGTGATCTTCAGCGAGGGCCCTGAACGGGCCCAGGACGAGGCCCTGCTGCCCGGGCTCACGGCCCTGCTACTGGAGGCCTCCACCAGCTGAGGCCTTAGCTCCTGAAACAAGAAACCCCGCCTCAGCAGTTGCCGGGGCGGGGTTCAGGCAGGACACCTGCCGGTGGACAACGGAGAGGGAGGGATTCGAACCCTCGACAGAAGTTGCCTCCTGTAACTCCTTAGCAGGGAGCCGCTTTCAACCACTCAGCCACCTCTCCAGCGGCTCGCAAAGCCTATCAGCCGCCCTGCCCCTCCAGGGCCAATCGCGGCAGGCGGTGCTTGAAACCACAGAGGATTTCCCAGGGGATGGTGCCGCAGGGCTCGCTCCAGGCCTCAGGGGCAATGCAGCCGCCAGCCTCGTCCTCCCCCAGCAAGGTCACCACACTGCCCACGTCCAGATCGGGGCTGTCGGTGGCATCCAGCACCAGCTGGTCCATGGTGATCGCGCCCACCTGGGGCACCGGCCGGCCGGCGAACAACACCTGCAGCTGATTGGAGAGCAGGCGTGGCACGCCGTCGGCATAGCCGATGGCCAACACCGCCAGGCGACTCGGGCGCTGGGTGATGAAGCGATGGCCATAGCTCACTCCCACCCCCGCGGGCACCTCCCGAATCAGCGAGACCCTAGCCCGCACACACATGGCCGGACGCAGGGGCAGCCCGCCCCCCAGATGGGACGCCGGCCGGTGGCCATAGAGGGCCAGCCCCACCCGCACCATGTCGAAATGCAGGCTGGGGCTGCGCAGGGTGCCCGCGGAGTTGGCGAGGTGACGGCACCCCGGCGGCAGCGATTGGTTCTGCAGCTCCGCCAGCACGGCCTCAAACCGCTGCTGCTGCTGGGCGGTCAGCCCGGCATCCGCAAAGTCCGGCGCATCGGCATCGGCCAGGTGGGAATACACACCAGCCAGCTGCACCGATTCGAGGGCAGCGATGGCCTCCACCAGCCGGGGGCCGTCCTCCCAGGCAGCCCCAAGCCGGCCCATGCCAGTGTCGAGCTTGAGCTGCACGGCCATGGCCCGACCGCTACCGGCGGCGATGTTTTGACAGAGCAGCGCCTCCCGCATGCCGCTGAGGGTGGGCATCAGCTGCCAATGCAGGCAGGTGCGCAGTTCATCGGGCTGGGTGAGGTTGCCCATCACCAGCACTGGAGCCTCCAGGCCGGCCTGGCGC
The DNA here is from genome assembly GCA_937975655.1 of uncultured Synechococcus sp. Classification (GTDB taxonomy): domain Bacteria; phylum Cyanobacteriota; class Cyanobacteriia; order PCC-6307; family Cyanobiaceae; genus Vulcanococcus. The sequence continues at coordinate 11,977 of CALJTZ010000191.1, forward strand.
AGCTCAAGGCCCTCCTGGAGCGTAGCCACGCCGAAGCTGCTGGCCCCCCCGGCGGCGGCAGCCCGTGCCACCGGCACGGCACCGTGGCCATAGCCATCGGCTTTCACCACCGCCATCAAGGCGCAGCCGGGGCTCAGCGAGCGGCACAGGGCGGTGGCATTGGCCGCGATCGCAGCCTCACTCACCTCCACCCAGGCCCGCTGGCGCGGATGAGCCCACAGCCCAGGGGCGCGCTCAGGGCTGGCTGGCGACGCTTCAGACATCGGCAAAGGGTACGCGGGGCTGCAGATCCCAATCAAGATTCGCCCTAGCATGCCGCCAATCCTGCAGCCCTGCAGGGCTGGAGCTGGCATGGGCCACGTTCTCGTTCTTAACGCCTCCTACGAGCCGCTGAACATCACCAGCTGGCGGCGCGCCACGGTGATGCTGCTCAAGGGCAAAGCCGAAGGCCTAGAGCACGACCCCAGCCTCTGTCTGCGGCCGGGCCTGCAACGGCCCACGGTGATCCGCCTGCGCCAGTTCGTGCGGGTGCCCTTTCGGCCCTTACCCCTCACCCGCCGCAACCTGTTCCATCGCGATGGGAACTGCTGTCAGTACTGCGGCAGCCTCAGCGAGCGGCTCTCCATTGATCACGTGATGCCCCGCAGCCGCGGAGGGGCCCATGCCTGGGAGAACGTGACCACGGCCTGCCTGCGCTGCAACGTGCACAAGGGCAACCGCACGCCCCGGGAAGCGGGCATGGTGCTGGCCCGCCAGCCCCGGCGCCCGGTGAGCGGCCCCCTGTTCGAAGCCCGTCGCCAGATGGCCCACGGCAGCCATGCCGAATGGGCCAAATATGTGAGCAGCTGGGACGTGGCCTAACCGTTGCTGCCGGAGGCCTGCTCCGCCAGCTCCTCGAGCTGGCGCCGCTGATCCGCTGACACACAGGCCCCGATCAGTTCCGCCAGCTGGCCCTGGAGCACAGGCTCCAGCGAAAAATTGCGGCCCAGCCGGTGATCGGTGGTGCGGTTGTCCTTGTAGTTGTAGGTGCGGATCTTTTCACTGCGGTCGCCACTGCCCACCTGGGCCAGACGGGCCGAACGCTCTTTGGCATTGGCCTCGGCCAAGATCGGAAGAGCGTCGTGTAGGGAAAGAGTG
>CALJTZ010000192.1 GCA_937975655.1 uncultured Synechococcus sp.
GATCGTGAATGGCTTGAATCGGCTGGGGGCGCGGGCCGTGGGCCTGTGTGGCAGCGATGGCGCGCTGGTGCAGGCTCGCACCTACGGCGATGGCTCCAACGGGCTGGTGGGTGATGTGGCCGCCGTGGATCCGGCGGTGCTGTTTCCCCTGCTGGATGCCGGCTACATCCCGGTGATCTCCAGCGTGGCTGCCAATGCCGAGGGCCAGGCCCACAACATCAATGCCGACACCGTGGCAGGGGAACTGGCCGCTGCCCTGCAGGCTGAAAAACTGATCATGCTCACCGACACCCCGGGCATCTTGCGGGACCGTGAGGATCCCACTTCGCTGATTCGGCAGGTGAGCCTCTCGGCAGCTCGGGAGCTGATCGCCTCCGGCGTCGTGGCCGGCGGCATGACCCCCAAGACCGAGTGCTGCATCCGGGCTCTCGCCCAGGGGGTGGCCGCCGCCCACATCGTGGATGGCCGCACCCCCCATGCGCTGCTGCTGGAGGTGTTCACCGATGCCGGCATCGGCACCATGGTGGTCGGTAGCTCCCGCTTTGCCGGCGTCTGAGCTCGTGAGCGATCCGTCGAACGACGCCCTGTTGGAGGCCCCCCGCAGGGCCCTCGAATGCGGCGAGTACGGGCGCTGCCTGCAGTTGTTGGAGCCCCTGGCCGAAGCCCACGGAGCCTCCACACCCCTAGGGGGCACCCTGCGCCTACTGATGGCCACGGCCCAGATGGGGCAGGGCGACAGCGCCGCGGCCGCCGCCACGTGCCGCAGCTTGCGGGCCTGCCGTGACGCCACTCTGCGGGCCCAGGCCAAGGAGTTGCAGGACGTGCTCGAAGCACCGGCCCTGGAACGCCCGCGGGAATGGTCCATGACCCTGCCCAGCCTCGGGGAGATGCAATCGCTCGAGGGCGATTTCAAGGCCATGGCCCGCCGCCGGCGACGGGACAAGCCGCCGCCGCCGCCGCCACCCCCCACCGGGCCCACCCAGGCCCCCTGGGGCTTTGCACTGGTGGCCGTGGTTCTGCTGGCCCTCACCGCCCTGCTCGGGGGGTGTGTGCAGCTGGAAACCAGCCTGCGCTTTCCCGCTCCTGGGCGCCTCCAGCTCACCCAGACCAGTCTCTCGGCCACCTCCCGCCCGCTGCCCTGGCAGCAGCAATTGGCCCGCAGCCTCCGGGATAGCCCCTTCAGCATCCAGCAGAGCGAGGGTTTGCAGACCCTGCGGGCGCCGGTGCTCCCGGCCCCCCAGGCCCTTGCTTTGCTGCAGCGCAGCGTCCACTCTGCCGCTGATCTGGCCGGCCTGGAGTTGCCCGATCCGGTGTTGCAGCTGCAGGAGCGCAACTGGCTGCTGGGGGTACGCCAGACCCTGCAGCTGGCCATTGATCTGCGGGCTGTGCAGGCCCTGCCGGGCCTGGAGTTGGCCATCAATCTGGAGCCGATGGGGGCCGCCGCCGTGCGGCAGGCCGAGCCCCTGGCCGTGAACCCCATGGGGCCCGCCGGGCAGCGGCGGCTGCGCTGGGTGTTGCAGCCCGGAGCCCTGAATCGGCTCGAGGCCAGCAGCTGGCGTTGGAGCCGTCTGGGGCTGGGGGCCGTGGGCATTGCCCTGCTGCTGGCTTTGGCCCTGATGCTCCAGCAACTCCGCCTCAGGCTGGGCTTTGGCTTGCCCCAGCTGCCGGCCTAGAGCTCCAGGGGATCGGGGTCGATCGCCAGGCTCACCTCCCTGGGCAGGCCCGCCCTCAACTCCGCCTCCTGGGGTAGGGGTAGGGGGCCGCTGGTGGGCCCGTGCAGCAGCAGCTGCCAGCGGCTGCGCCCCGCCACCCGGGCCACCGGTGCCGGGGCCGGACCGATCAGCAACCAGTTGGCGGCCTGCAGCGCCGGTCGCAGCCGTTCCGCCAGGGCGGCGGCCGCCGTGGCGGTTCCGCTGGGGGAGGGTCCCGCCAGCCGCAGCAGGCAGGCACGGCTGAAGGGCACCAGGGCTGCGGAGCGCCGCAGCTGCAGTTCCTCCTCCAGGAACGCTTCGTAGCGACCATCCACCAGGTGGCGGATCACGGGGTGATCCGGGCAATAGGTCTGCACCAGCACCTCCCCCGGTCGATCTCCCCGCCCGGCCCGTCCAGCCAGCTGCAGCAGCAGCTGCAGGCTCTGCTCGCTGGCCCGCAGGTCAGGGCGGTGCAGCAGGCCATCCGCCGCCAGCACCGCCGCCAGGGTCACGTCCGGGAGATCCATCCCCTTGGCCAGCATCTGGGTTCCCACCAGCACATCGGCTTCGCCAGAGGCAAATTGCTCCAGCAGCCGCCTGTGGCCGTCGCGGCCGCGGGTGGTGTCGCGGTCAAACCGCAGCAGTCGCAGGCCCTCCAGCTCACTCTCCAGCTGCTCCATCACCCGCTGGGTGCCTGCACCGAAGGGCTTGAAGGCGGTGGAGCCGCAGTGGCCGCAGCGCTCACCGATCTCGTCGCGGTGGTCGCACCAGTGGCAGCGCAGCCACTCCCGGCCGCCTTTCTGGCGATGCACCGTGAGGGCCACATCGCAGTGGGGGCACTGCACCACCTCGCCGCAGCTGCGGCAGCTCAGAAAGCTGCTGTAACCCCGCCGCGGCACCAGCACCACCGCCTGCTCCCCCCGGTCCTTGAGGGTTTCGAGCCGCTCCATCAGCGGCCGGCTGATCAGGCGTCGGTGGCCTTCCGCCAGTTCCTGGCGCATGTCCACCAGCCGCACCGGAGGCAGGGGCCGGCTGCCGATGCGCTTCGGCAGCCGCAGCAGCCGACAGGCAGGCTCGGGCCCCTTGCAGGCCAGCCAGGTTTCCAGGGAGGGCGTGGCGCTGCCCAGCACCACCGTGGCCCCGGCCTGGGCAAACAGTTTGGCGGCGATGCCGCCCACGTTGCCAAAGCCCTGCACGGCAATTTTGGCTTGGGTGATGTCGAGGCCCATGTGCCCGGCGGCTTCCTGGCCCACGGTGAACACACCGCGTCCGGTGGCCTCGCGCCGCCCCAAGGAGCCGCCCAGCGCAATGGGTTTGCCGGTGACCACGCCTGATGCGGTGGCGCCTTCGTTCATCGAATACGTGTCCATCATCCAGGCCATGATTTGCTCGTTGGTGTTCACATCAGGCGCGGGGATGTCTTTGGTCGGGCCGATGATGATGCCGATCTCGCTGGTGTAGCGGCGCGTCAGGCGTTCGAGCTCGCCGCGCGACAAGGTTTTGGGATCGACCCGAATGCCGCCCTTGGCCCCGCCAAAGGGCAGGTTGACCGCCGCGTTTTTCACCGACATCCAGGCGGACAGCGCCATGACCTCGGACAGGGTCACATCCTGGTGAAAGCGCACGCCGCCTTTGCCGGGGCCGCGGCTGGTGTTGTGCTGTACGCGGTAGCCCTCAAAGTGGGCCATGGTGCCGTTGTCCAGCTCGATGGGCACGTCCACGATCAGGGCGCGCTTGGGGCGCTTGAGGGTTTCGACCCAGCGCGAGAGCGAGCCCAGGTAGGGCGTGACGCGGTCGACCTGCTGCAGGTAAATGCCCCAGGGGCCCAAGTGTTCGGCGTTGAGATAAGAGGGCAAGGCGTGCGCGCTTTTGACGGGGGTGCTTGCGGGGGAATTGGACATGTTTTGTCTCCTTTCGTGAAACTGACGGGTTGTCAGTGGTGCGAATGGTAGACCGGGCATGCGCCCCCGTCCAAGGCCGCTTGGCTGTCAGGTCATGCGTCAAACGCATAACCTTGAATCGCTTGGGGGCCATGGGGCTGTGTCAACCAAGGCCACGTTCATACCCGCAAAGGCTGCAGGCGCGAAACCCTGCCTGTAAAATAAGCAGCTTCAGCCGGACCCCATGGCAGGGCGGCTCCGTGGCGCAGGCGGCGCCCATTTTTTGGCCCTCCAAGGGCAGACTCTCATGCTTTACCCTCAAGAATTCGACGTGATCGTGGTCGGTGGCGGCCATGCCGG
>CALJTZ010000193.1 GCA_937975655.1 uncultured Synechococcus sp.
AGCTGGCCCAGGGTCTCTTGAGGTGCGCTTCGGTCTCAGATGTCCCCGGCTTCGTGGCCCGTGGCGTCGGCTCGGACGGCAAGTGCCATTATCCGCTGAGCTCCGACGACCAGATGCAGCCGTGGTTCCTGGGTCTGCATGCTTATCTCCTGAGCGATATCCCTTCGGCCGCCGAGCGCACGGTCGACCAGAGCACCCCGCTGATCCCCAGCACCCGTGGCGCGGAGGTCAGTTCCGCCAGCGCCGCTGCCGGCAGCTGGTAGGTGCCGGCCTGGGGTCCGACGGGACGGGTGATCGCCAGCAGGTCGCCTGGTTGGAGGGTCATCAGCTGCGGCGCTCAGGGCAGGGCCGTCAGGGTGCTCAGGTCCAGCGGCATGTAGTCCCCGGCCGGCTGGGCGGTGGCCATCGCTGCCTGCAGCTGGGCTGCGTCCACCACCTGCACCACGCCGGCAGCGGCGGTGGTTGCGGGCTCGACGCTCAGCAGCGGTTGGGCGGGATCGCTCTCATCAACGGCCAGCGGTGCGGCCACCTGGATGCGGATCACGCCGGCGCCATCGGGGCCCAGGGCAGCGTTGGCACTCCAGTTGCTGCCGTCAAACAGCAGCAGATCCCCCTGGGCGATGTCCGCTCCGGCGATGCCGCTCCAGCTGGCCATGGCGGGGCCGGAGCTGCTGGCGATGTACACATCCCCCGCCTCAGCCCCAGCCGGGGCCTCGGTGGTGGTGGGGTCGATCGCCCCCCTGTAGGTGAGCGCGCCAGGGATGGCGGCATGGAGGGTGCCGTCGGCATCCACCGAGAGGTTGGTGCCGGGCTTGATCGCACCGATCGCCGCCGCCGTGGCGGGGCTGAGCATGAACGCCTTGACCTCATCAGCCGTTGCCCGGTAGGGCGTGCTGCCGCGCTGCACCAGCAGCAGGTCGGTGGGCTGGGGCAGGGAGCGGCTCGTGGTGCGGCTCTCGGTGGTAGTGGCCATGGCGATCAGTTCAGAAGGGGGGAAGTAGGACGAGAGATCAGGGCGGCAGGGGGCTGAGCAGGCGCAGGTCCAGCGCGATCACCACCACCCCATCGCCGGCGGCGGCACTGAGCAGCGGCGCCAGCGCCTGCAGTGCCGTGACGCCGCCGGACGGCGGTGGTTCAGGGGTGCCGCCGCCCTGCAGCTGCGCCTGGCCCAGGAAGATCACCCCCTGCGGCCGGCTGTTGCTGCGGCACTGGGCGGTCAGCTCGGCCAGCACAGCCGGATCGGGAGTGGCCATCGGCGCCAGGGCAGTGCTGCTGAGCTGTTGCCAGCCCCCAGCCAGGAATGCGCTGGCTGGGACAGCGCTGGCTGCTGGGATCAGAGCAAGGCATCCCCCAGCTCCAGGGCCGCGAGATCCACCGGATCACTGCTGCTGTCGTTGATGCCGTCACTGGTGGCCGTGCTGTTGCCGCTGGTCTGGGCCTCCAGCGCCATGGCCTGCTCCACCAGTTCCGCCTTGGTCTGGCTGCCATCGAGCTCCACGCCATAAACGGTGGAGCAGAACTCCACGATCTGGGCCTTGGTAATCGCCTGGAAGTCGGTGGTCTCTGAGGCCAGCAGGGCCTCGCCACCACCG
>CALJTZ010000194.1 GCA_937975655.1 uncultured Synechococcus sp.
GATGATCGGCCAGATGGCGGTGATGAAGATCACGAAGATCGCCGAGGTGTTGGCGTCTTGAAACACCATCAGTGAGATCGGAAACCAGGCAAGGGGAGGCACGGTGCGCAGCACCTGGATCACCGGGTCCAGACCCTTGCCGATGAAGCGGTTCAGGCCCAGAAGCCCGCCGATGGCGATACCCACCACTGCCGCTAGGCCGTAGCCCATGGCGACCCGCTGCAGTGAGATCAGGATTTGCCAGCCCAGTCCCTTGCTGGTGCCGCCGTCGTCAAAAAAGGGCTGGCTGATGTAGGGATCCCAGGTTTCAACGATCACGTTGATCGGCCCCGGCAACCGAGCTACTCCCAGCAGCAGCGAGAGCAGTTGCCAGGCCACCAGAAACGCGCCGATGCAGATCAGATAGGGCATGAGTTGGCGCAGGCCAGGGGCCAAGCGGCTGCTCCTGCTGGCGCGGGTTGTGGGGGTTGTGCTGGTCATCGGGGACGGGATAAAGGGACGTGAGGGTCCTGCAGCGATGCCCTAAGCGGCTCGAGGGCTTGTGAAGGGCCGGGAACCCGGGGGCTCCCGGGGGGGTGTTCAGCTCATCGCCTTGATCTTGAGGCTGTCCAGGTAGGCCTTCGGGTTCTCGGGATCAAACACCACGCCATCGAAGAAGGTTTCCTTGCCGCGGGAGTCGCTGGCGGGAATGTCCTTGGTCATGCCGATGGCCTTGGCCGCTTCCCTCCACAGGTCGGCACGATTTACCTTGTTCACCAGGGCGTCGATGTCGGTGGTAGCGGGGAGGTAGCCCCAGCGCATGTCCTCCGTCACGAACCAGGCGTCATGGCTCTTAAAGGGGAAGGAGGCATTATCGCTCCAGAACAGCATTTTGTAGGGGCTGTTCTTCACATCACGGCCATCGCCGTAATTCACATTGCCGGCCAGGCGCGGTTTGATATCTGCCACGGAGGCCTTGATGTACTTGTCCTTGGCCACGATTGCGCACATCTCGTCGAGATTGGCGGGGTCCTCGCACCAGATCTGGGCTTCCTGAACGGCCATCAGCAGGGCCTTGGCGGCCTTGGGGTTCTGGTCCACCCAGTCGGCCCGCATGGAGAATGACTTTTCGGGGTGCTTGTCCCAGAGTTCACCGGTCTGGGCAGCGGTGTAACCGAGCTGCTTGTTCACCAGGCGCTGGTTCCAGGGCTCACCCACGCAGAAGGTGTCCATGGTGCCGGTCTGCATGTTGGCCACCATCTGCGGCGGCGGCACTACCACCAGGTCGGCATCCTTGTTCGGGTCGATGCCATTGGCGGAGAGCCAGTAGCGCATCCACAGGTCGTGAGTGCCGCCCGGGAAGGTCACGGCTGCCTTGAACTTCTTGCCCTTCTTGCTGGCGTCGGCCACGGCCTTGGCCAAGCCGGCCTTGTTATCAACGGTGAGTTTGTTGCCGAGGAAATCCTTCGATACGGAGATGGCCTGGCCCTGGGTGTTGAGCCGCGCCAGGGTGTACATCGGCAGGGGCTGTTTGCTCTTGGTAATCTTGCCGGCCGTGAGCAGAATCGGCATCGGCGAAAGAATGTGGGCCCCGTCGATGCCACCCTTGGCCGATCCCAGTTCGAGGTTGTCGCGGGTCACGGCCCAGGAGGTTTGCTTCACCACCTTCACATCGGGCATGCCGTGCTTGGCGAAAAGTCCTTTTTCCTTGGCGATGATCAGTGGTGACGCATCCGTGAGGGCGATGAAGCCCAGGGTGGCGCCATTCACCTCGGGAGCATCGGGGCCGGTGGCGGTGCTCTTGGTGGAGGGTTTGCTGCCGCCGCAGGCGGCCAGCCACATGGCGCCCGCCGCAGATCCGGCGGCGGTGATCAGAAACTTGCGGCGGGACAGATTGGACATGCAGGTGGCGAAGCGGCGTTGCAGGGCAGCCTGGAGGGGTTGTGGCCAGCGGCAGACAGCACAAAGCGCCGCCACCTGAAGGGTGCAGGCAGCAGGCGGCATGGGCGTCTGGTCGTGACCCCGCTCATCAGGGGTACGGACTGTGTTGGCGCACAAGCTGACCAACGAGAGCTATGTCATCACGGCACAGTCCCGGGACACGGTTGTCGTTGCTACCAAATAATCCGCCGTTGCCGCTTGCTGATCGCGAAGGCCGTGGCCGTGTTAGTTCAGAACGTTGAATTCCTGCAGCGCCCTGGGCAGGTTGCGGTGTTCATGGCCGGGATGGCTGAGCTTCACGAGGGCAAAACGCTGGAGTTCATCGAGCCCGCCCCAGGCCCCGGCCCGCAGCACCAAGTGCAACTGGCTGCAGGCCTGTTCGAGCAACTCGGGTAGCCAGTCCCCCTGTTGCCAGGGTGCGGCTGTGGCCGGCTCGAGGGTGGTGGCAGGGCCATCGGGCAAGGTCTGGCTGCGCTGCAGGAGCCAGGCCCGCAGCTGGGCGACGGCGCCGGCATCGTCGCCCCAGGCCAGCAGTTGTTGGCGCTCCTGTTGCGTGAGTCCATGCCAGTGAACCAGTTTCAGTTTCACACCCGCCAAGTCGAGCTTGCGCCGCACCGCCATCGGGATGCAGCGCAGATCGCTGCTGAAGTCCTGCTCGAACTTGAAGCAGTAGTTGTGGCGGGCAAAGGGGGGATCGCTCATCGCAGGGCTTCCAGTTGTCGCAGCCCGGCCCGGGAGTGAAGCAGGGCTTCGGCCTGCTTCAGGGCATCGCTGAGATGGTTCATCTCACCTGCGAACCAGAGATAGGCCCCCAGATTCCAGTGCAGGGCTTTGGCCAGTGCCCCTTCTCCCTGCAGGGCCGCCAGGGCGAGCCTGCGCCAATCGTCCAGATTGCGGAATGGCACGTCGTCGCCATCGAGGCCGTGGTCGCGCGGATGCAGCAGCAGCCGTTCCGGCTCCGCGAGGCGCAGCCGGGAGCAGATGCCGGCACGGCTCGTGGGCAGATCTGTGGATCCCTCCAGGCCTTTCACCATCACCACATCCTGCTCGTCGGCGGCCCGCAGGGCTTCCCAGCCGCGGCTCTCGGTGGGGGGGTGGACAAAGCCACTCACCAGGATGTGGTCTCCCTGATGGGGTGTCCACAGCAGTTCCAGGCTGGCCACAGGGGGCCGTTTGCCAATCTCTTCGCGAATGCGCACCAGGCGTTCCGCGGCCTGGAAGTGATCAGGTTGATGGGTGAGGGCCAGACCGTGGTGCTCCAGCCGCGCCTGGGTTGCCGCCAGGGACAGACCCCGCCACTCCACCCCGAGGCAGGCAAACAGCTCAGCCAGGGTCATGCCGTATTTCACAGGCATGGGGCCTCCTCCGTGCATCACCACGGGCACCCCCGCCGCACTCAGCAGAAGGGCCACCAGAGGCAGCAGGGGGGCCGTGCGGCTGCGGCCGTCGTAGGGCACGCCGAAGCAGAGGGGACGCCGCCCCGGTGTGGTGAGCTGGGGACCTTGGCGCCGATAGCTGTCGAGCATGCCGGTGAGCTCGAGGGGCTGCGGCCGCCGGATCCGATGGGCAATCAGGAAGGCCCCCACCTGGGCCTCGGTGCTGTCGCCCGCCAGCATCAGATCCATGCTGTCCCGGGCTTCCTCCCGGCTGAGTCCCGTGCTGGTGTGCTCGCCGCTGCCCACCTTGGCGAGCAGGTCTCGGAAGCGGGCAGGCCTGGCGCCGAGGGCGTTCTGGCGCTGCGCCCGGCGTTGAGCCACGTCCACTGTTGCTCCTGCACCCAGGTTCGGTAGCGGTTGCAACACGGGTTAGGGGGAGCCAATGGCCACATTGTCCAACCACCTGCTAGCCAGTTTTTTTGATGGTGTCTGCAGCCCCTGAAACCGGAAGGCCCGCGGAGGCTGACGCCAAGCTGAGCAAGATCGAGCAGGCCAAGGCTGACTTCTGCGGCCTGGAGCTGGCGCCGCGGCTGGCGGACCTGGCGGTTGAGGGTTGGGAGGCGCTCGATGAGGCCACCCTCACCATCCGCCTCAAGTGGCTCGGCATCTTCTTTCGCCCGGTGACGCCCGGCCGCTTCATGGTGCGCTTGCGGCTGCCCAACGGGGTGATCCAGGCCGATCAGCTGGAGGTGCTCGCCGATGCGGTGGATCGCTGTGGCAGCGACGGATCCGCTGACATCACCACCCGCCAGAACCTGCAGCTGCGGGGGCTGCTGCTGGAGGACATGGCGCCGCTGATGGCCGCGATGGAGGCCGTGGGGCTCACCAGCCGCCAATCGGGCCATGACAACCCCCGGAACATCACCGGTAACCCCCTGGCGGGAATCGACCCCGAGGAGTTGCTGGATACCCGGCCGCTGGTGATGGCGATCCAGGAGCGCCTGCTGGCCGACGATGCCCCACGCAACCTGCCCCGCAAGTTCAACGTGGCGGTAGGGGGCGCTCCGGACAGTTTTCTGCTCCACAACGACCTGGCCTTTCTGCCCGCAGACCGCGATGGCGAGCTGGGGTTCACGGTGATGGTGGGAGGCTTCTTCTCCGCCCAACGCAATGAATTGGCGGTGTCCCTGGGCCTGTGGCTGCGCCCTGAACAGCTGCCCAATTTCACTCTGGCCCTGTTGCGCCACTTTGAACAGAACGGCAATCGGGTGGCTCGCAACAAGAGCCGATTGATGTATCTGATCGATGCGCTCGGCCTTGACACCTATCGCCAGGAGGTGCTCGAGGGGTTCATGGCCCTGGGTGGTGAGGCCTTCCCCCACGATGGCCACCACCACGTGCACCGAGCTCCCCGCTCTGGCCTGGGGGTGCAGGCCCAGAAGCAGCCGGGGCTGCATTGGCTGGGCCTGAGCGTGCCGGTGGGGCGCCTGGATGCTGCTGGCATGGCGGAGCTGGCGCGGCTCGCTCGCCGGTATGGCAGTGGGGAACTGCGTTTCACCGAAGCCCAGAACGTGCTGATTCCCAATGTGGCCAGTGAGCACCTGGAAGCCCTGCTGGCCGAGCCGCTGTTGCAGCGGTTCAGCCCCACTCCTGGTGCGTTGGAGGGGGAGGCCGTGAGCTGCACCGGCAACCGCTATTGCAGCTTTGCCCTCATTCCCACCAAGACCACGGCCCAGGCGGTGGTGGCGGAATTGGAGCAGCGGCTGGAGTTGCCCCACGCCGTGCGCACCCATTGGACCGGTTGCCCCAATGCCTGCGGCCAGCCCTATATGGGTGAGATCGGCCTGATGGGGGCCAAGGCCCGCCACGAGGGCGAGATGGTGGAGGCGGCGAAGATCTTCCTCGGTGGTTCCATGGGCGCCGATCCCCAGTTGGCAGAACTGCATCACAAGGGTGTGCCCCTCACCCAGCTTGCCGATGTGCTCGAAGACCTGCTGGTGGAGCGCTTTGGTGCCCGCCGCCGCCCAGCGGCCGGTTGAAGCCTTTGCCTGGCAGGGTGGAGAGAGTTGCTGGCCTGGCGCTGCTGAACCAGCCCTGCCCTGATCACAACCGTGCGGTGCTGGCGGCCCTGGGCAGCGAGGAGCGCTGGCAGCAACTGCAGCGCCTGCGCCGCGGGAGTGGCTCCCTGCAGCCCTGGTTCGAGGCCCTGATCCGTGGGGAGCTTGCCCCGGAACCGGATCTGCTGGCGGCCCTGGTGGGCCGCGTGGATCGCTTCGGCGCCGAACGCTTGATCCAGCTCTGCGGGGCTCGGCCTGAAGCTCTGCTGGCGGCCCTCCAGCAGGAGCTGCCCACCGCTACAGCGGCGGGTCGGGAGCCGTGGCTGGAGCCGCTCCTGCAATGGCTGCAGCTGCCTTCAGCCCCGCCGCCCCCGCCCCGCGATTGGCTCACGCTGCTTGGGCTGTTTCGCGATGCGCGGGTGGCCCAGCTGCTGCGCCAGGCCATCGGGCCGGCAGCGCCAGCCCGGGAACCTCAGCTCTTGGTGCTGCTTGGCCATCAACGCCAGGCCGGCGATGCGCCGCTGTTGCAGCAGCTGGCGCTGGCCCCCGGTCCCAGGGCCCAGCGCCTGGCAGCCCTGGAGGGGCTTGCCGTGGGGTTGGGTGCCTGGCCGCGGCGGCCCCTGATGGTGGCGCTCCGCCAGCTCGCGGCCGATCTGGATCCGGAGCTGGCGGCCAAGGCCGTGGATCTGCTGGCCCGGTTGCCGGGTGCTCAGCCGCAGTTGCGGCGGTTGCTGCGCCAGCACCTTGATCCTGGCGTGGCGACGCGTTTGCGCCGGCGCCTGCAGGCCACGCCTCTGGTGTTGGTGGTGCATGGGCGGCAGGGGGGGCTGATCCCCGCGGAGCTGCAGGAGCTGGCGGCCGCGGTGCAGCAGCGCCGTGGTACGCCGGTGCTGCTGCAGGCCCTCACGGCCCCAGCCCCCGAGGGTGACGCAGCCTTCTGGGGCACGGCCCAGCGGGCCGGCGGCATCAGCCTGGTGCCGCTGCTGTTGCTGCCGGGAGGCCATGTGCGGGTGGACGTGCCCGCCATTGCCGCCAGCTGGCGGGTGGCCATGGCCAACGTGGGGCCCCTGACCCTGGAGCGCAGCCCATTCCTGGGGGCCTGGCCCGGCTGGCAGCACGTGCTCGCCGCGGAATTGCAGCGGTTGGCGGCTGGTCGTCCCTGTCACTGGTTGCATCACCCCCTCACGGGTCCCTTGCCCCAGCGCTATCTGACCCACTTAGAGGCTGTGCTGGCCTGCCCAGGCCTGGCCACTCCATACACTGCACAACTCAGCGACCTTGGCCCGCTCGCCCAGGACCCTGGTGTTCTGGTGCCTCTCACCCTGGCGCCCAATCGACTCAGCGAATCCCTGGCTCAGGGACTCTGCGGGCCGGGGGTTGATGTTCTCCCACCCCTCCTGCAGCTGCCTGCCGTGCGTCAGTTCCTCATCTCGGCCCTGGAGGCACTGCCATGACGGACAAGCCCGCGGCGATCGGCAAGGTGTATCTCGTGGGGGCCGGGCCGGGGGATCCCGAACTGCTCACCCTCAAGGCCCATCGGCTGCTGCGGCAGTGCGATGCCCTCGTGTACGACTCCCTGGTGCCCAAGGCCTTGCTGGATCTGGTGCCGGAACGCTGCGAGCGTCACTTCGTTGGCAAGCGCCGTGGCCACCACTCGGTGCCCCAGCCCAGCACCAATGCGGTGCTGGTGGAGTTGGCGACCAGGCATCGCCTGATCGTGCGGCTGAAGGGTGGTGATCCCTTCCTGTTCGGCCGCGGCGGGGAGGAGGCGGCCCACCTGGTGAACCATGGCGTGGCCGTGGAGGTGGTGCCGGGGGTCACGGCCGGCATCGCCGCGCCGGCCTACGCGGGTATTCCCGTGACCCATCGCCGGGCTGGGTCCAGCGTCACTTTCGTGACGGGCCATGAGGAGATCGACAAGCGTCGCCCCGGCGTTGACTGGCAGGGACTGGCCCGCAGCAGTGATGGCCTGGTGATCTACATGGGGTTGCACAATCTGCGCCGCATCTGTGACGAGCTGATGGCCGGCGGCCTGGCGGCCCAGACGCCGGCTGCGGTGGTGCAGCAGGGAACGGTGCGGGGCCAGCGCCAATTGGTGGGCGAGCTGGGCAGCTTGGCGGATCAGGTGGAGGCCGAGGCCTTTGCCTCGCCATCGATTGTGGTGATCGGCACGGTGGTGAATGAACGGGTGGAGAGCTGCGCACCCGAGCCCGCTGATGCCGAGATGCCGATTCCCTTCTGATTGCTGAACAACCACTCGGCAAACTGGTCTGCCCTGCCGTCTCTTTCGTAGTCGATCACACGCCCGCGATCTTTGGGGATCGGTTCACTGGGCGCTCTCGTTAGCGCTTCGGCGCAGCTGCCATGGCCGCCGTTCCTCTCCATCAGGATGCATCGCTCCACGAAAGCCGACGTTCGGTGCCCAGGCCGGCGCCGATGTTTGAGTTAATTCCCTACGAGAAGTTCCGCGATACGCCAGCTGTTCGTTTTTTTGATATCACCGTTGCCGAGTCGAATGCCAGGGATCTGGTGATTCATGCGGGCCCTGCCATCAGTCCGCCCGATGAAGAGAAAACCGGTGCCTGGCAGTTCTATCTGCATCCCCATCAGGAGGACAATCTGCTCGCCCTGCATGGAGGGCGTACGTTCTATCTGGTGAACTTTGGCTGGAATTATCCGTATCACATTGTGCGCCTTGAAACCGGTGGCGACATCCTGCGCATCCCACCCGGCACCTTTCACCGTTCTGTGTCTGATCCCGATGGTTCTGTGGTGCTGAACCAGGCGGTGCGTGAGGAGGAGGCCAGCGTGGTGCGTGAATTCCGCGTTTACAACAGCCGGGTGATTCCACGCCTGTTTGCCACCACCTTCAAAACGGCGCCCTTACCCAAGCTGCATGGCGTGAGCTGGTGAATCTCCCGTAGCCCCTGCCGCTCAGCCCTGGGAGCGGCGGGGCAGGCCCAGGATGTTGCGTTCGCCCAATAGTTCGCACACCGCGTAGGCCGCTGGCAGGTTCGCCACCCGGCGCCATTCGCCGCGGGGATCATTGCCGCGGCTCACGACGTAGCCACCGCAGCCATCCCGCGTGATGCGGCAGCCATCTCCGGTGAGGTTGACCAGCTGAAACTGTTCGCCCATTGCGGCTGCCCAATTAATCCGTTTCTAGATCGTTCACGAGCCGTGGGAACTGTGTTTTGGGCTGATGCAATCAAACGTGAGCCAGGTGGAATAGTTTCTTAAATCTCCCCGGTAGTTGCGGCGATCTCGGCGATGCCTAGAGTCGTAGATCCACCGTGCAGCCGTGCTCCACGGCGGTCCGCCAGGGCAGCGTCTGCCGTTGCGGCCTTGTGCGAGCGTCCTCCTCGGAGACGGGCACGAAGCCGGTGCTCTCCTGCTCGAGCTGCCAGCAGCCCAGTGGCCTGTCTCCACCGCCCTCCGCTGGTCGCAGCTCCAGCCGCAGCGGCACCTGGGCCGGGATGCAGGGATGCAGGCAGGGGTAGAGCTGCTCCAGCCTGTAACGCACTGCCAGGGGCTGATCGCTCTGGCTGCCCAGGGGCAGCGGGCGCCCCTGCAGCTCCAACCGGTAGTGGCGGCGGAAGGCTGGGTTGGCGATCAGCTCAAAGCGCCGCAGGGAGCTATCCACAAAGCGGCTGGTGCTGCCCCCCTCCACGGGCGTATCGCAGAGCAGCGGCCAGGGTTCGAGGGCCCGGCGGATCTCCAGTTCCGCACCCTGGCCGTCCTTCCACTCCAACAGGGTGGGGAAGCGCCAGTGCCAGATCGGCCGGAACAGGTTGGCCTCGAGGGGCAGGCCATCGGCGGCCAACTCCGCCAGCACGGTCTCCAGGTCGGTCCAGAGTTGGCTCGGCAGCATGGCGCGGTCATGCAGGCTGTCTCCCCACGGCCGCAGGGCCTTGGGCCGCCGCCCAGGATCCAGCAGGTGCACCGCCAGGGCACGCCAGAGCAGCGCCACGGAGGAACTCCACTGCTGGTGGGGCATCGTTTCCAGTGCCCGGAACTCGATCAGGCCCTGGCAACCAGCCGTCCAGGCGGGGTTCCAGAACTTGTCGAGGCTGATTTCGCTGCGGTGGGTGTTGCCACTCTTGTCGGCATGGAGATGGCGCAGGGTTTCACTGATCGCCACCCGCTGGTCCCCCGGGGGCAGGTGTTCCAGCACCTGGTGGGCTAGCTCCAGGTCGAGCCAGGCGGCACTGCCTTCGTCGGGGCGGGGTGCCTGGGAGGCCGGCCCCACGGAGTTGCCGCTGAACAGATAGGCAAGACAGGGATGGTGCTGCCAGTAGCGCAGGATGCCCACCAGCCAGGCCGGCCGCTGGAAGAAGGGGTTGCTGGCCAGGCTGGGCCCACCCCAGAGCAGATGGTTGCCGCCGCCGCTGCCCTCTACCTGGGCTCCGTTCTGTTTCCAGGAGCGCAGTCCCACCGCTTGGCCCGCCAGCTCCAGCGCTTCCATCCAGGCGGCGTAATCGGCCCAGGTGGAACACACTGGCAGGTTCACCTCCAGCACCCCGGGGTCGGCGGTCAGGCCGAGCACCTGCCAGGCCCCGTCGATGTCCAGGGGCAGGACGCCACTCAGCTCCGGCTGGCACCAGGGGGCGCTGGCGCTGGCGATCACCTGCAGCAGCCGCTCCAGGGGTTGGCGGGCCAGGGGAGGCAGAAACAGGTTCCAGCCGCTGGCGTTGAGTTCGAGGGTGAGCACCTGGCGCAGCACGCCCTCCGGGAAATGCTGCAGTGGCAGCCGCAGGCCGGCCGGGCCGGGGGCCCCCAGCAGTAGCCGATGGTCTTCTGCCAGGGGCCAGGCCGCCGCCTGCCAGTGCTCCTCGAAACACAGCGGTGCCGCCCAAACCCGCTGCTCCGGCTGCAGAGGATCCTGCAGTTCCAGAGGCTGCAGAGTGCAGCCCAGCCCAGCCCCAATGGCGTCCAGCAGGGCCTCTGCCTCCTCGGCAGGCAACACAGGCCTTGGCTGTCCATCCGCCTGGGGCCAGGCCACCACGGGGGATCCATCTGCCCCGGTGATCAGCCGCAGGACCCAGCGGGGATTCACCTCGCCGTCGTAGCGCTTGCCCGGGCAGTAGAGCAGCGTGCTGCCTGGCCACACCCGCTGCTCCAGCTCGCGGGCCAGGGCTTTGGCGTAGGTGAGTTTGGTGGGGCCGTCGGCGGCCACGCTCCATTCGGCCCCCTCCGGCCGGTCGGGCACGTAGGTGGGTTCGCCACCAAAGGTGAGGGCCACACCGGCCTGCATCAGGCGGCGTTCCACCTCGGCTGCTGTGCTCCGCAGGTCCTCCTGCGGGTTGGTGGCCAACGGGGAGGGGAGGGGGTGAACCACGGCGCTGCCGCAGATGTGCAGCTGTCCTCTCGCGGCTAGGGCCCCTTCAGCTGCACCGATTGCTACAGGTTCTGGTTTCAGGCCCGGACTTCAGCTGCCCGCCATCAACACCTGGCTCACCGGATTGAGAATGTCGGCGCTGATCTCCCACTCCAGGGTGCTCTTCACCCCGGGAGGGCCGGAGAAGCTGCCGCTGATGGCGGCGGTGAGGTCGGACTTGGACGAGGTGGCCACGGGGATGTAGCGGTCGTCCACGGCCCCCTGGCCGCTGGGATCAAAGCCTCGCCAGCCGGCGCCCTGCAGGTACACCTCGGCCCAGGCGTGCAGGTCGTAGCGCTCCGGTTTCGGCTCCACCAAGTGGTAGCCGCTCACGAAGCGGGCCGGCAGGCCCATGCTGCGACAACACTCGATCATCAGCATGGCCAGGTCGCGGCAGGAGCCCACCCGTTCTTTCAGGGTGCGGCCTGCCGGCCAGGCCGGGCCCACGTGGCGCTGGGTGTATTTCACCCGGTCCTGGATCATCTCCACAAGCTGTTGCAGGAAGGTGAGGCTGCGCTGGTCGCTGCCCATTAAGGCCTCCTGGGCCAGATCCGTGGCCGCGGCATCGTGCTGGCCGTTGGGTAGCCAACCCTGCAGGTTGCTGAGCAGATCGGGATTGAGTTTGCCGATGGTCACAGGTAGCCGGGCCATGTCCTCATCGAGGCAGGCCTCAATCAGCGGCGGGTTGTAGGTCTCCACCTCGGACGTGGCCACCACGGTCAGGTGGTCGCTCTCGCCGAGGAAGCGGGCCCGGGTGATCGTGTCCCCGCCGGCGGCCAGCAGGTCGTAGAGCTGGCTGGGATCCGGACTCACCTGCAACTGATAGCTGATCAGCCGCTGGAAGCCGTGGGGCCGCGGCCGTAGGCAGAAGCGATGGGGGCCGAGCAGCACCGGCTCGCTGTAGCGGTAGTCGAACCGGTGGATCAGGCGGGCGCGCATGCCAGGTCGGGGCTTGAGGCGGAGGAGGTTTGGCTGTTGAGCTCGGCGCCGCTGGCGAGGGCCGTGGGCATCACGAAGTAGCGATCGTGAATCAGCCCATGCAGGGTATTGAGATCCCCCTGCAGGGCGTCGATGGCTTCATGCAGTCCGCCGGCCACCAGTTCATCGATGCGGGTATAGCTCCAGCGGGCCAGCATCAGCCCACTGAGGCATTCCAGGTCGTCCGGGGCGCCGGGGAGGGCCCGGCCATGCACCACCTGCAGGGTCTCACTGATGCGTTCCAGGCAGTAGCGCACCGAGCGGGGGAACACCGGGTCGAGCAGCAGGAAGGAGGCCACCGCCTTGGGGGCAATCATTTGCTGCTGCGACTGGCGAAACATCTGATAGGCGCCGGCGCTGCGCAGCAGGGAGATCCACTGCAGTTCATCCAGCACGCCGCCCACCTCTTCCGGGCTAGGCAGCAGCAGGAAATACTTCACATCGAGGATGCGCGTGGTCTTGTCGGCCCGCTCGATCAGCCGACCGAGGCGGCTGAACTGCCAGGAGAGGTCGCGGCTGAGGGTGGCGTCGGTGACGCCATAGAACAGCTGGCAACCGCGCCGGATGTCGCGCAGTTGTTCCTGAGGGGGTTGGTCCCAGAAGCTGTCGCTCTCCAGCAGGGTCCAGTAGAGGCTGTTGATCTGTTCCCACATCTCTGTGGTGATCACATCCCGGATCTGGCGCGCGTTCTCCCTGGCCCAGGCGATGCAGTTCACGATGCTGCTGGGGTTGTCTTCCGCCCGCACCAGGAACTCCACCACCTGGGCGGGGCCGCCATCCGGGTAGAGGGCATCAAACAGTTCGCGATCGCCGCTGGCATCGATCAAGGGGAGCCAGGGCTCGGCACTGCCAGGAGGGCAGTCGAGGGCCATGGCTTCACTCACCTCCACGAAGCGGGAGATGTTCTCCGCCCGCTCCACATACCTGTTGATCCAGTAGAGCGAATCGGCAACGCGGCTCAGCATGTGGGCACCTCCTGCTCGTCCACAATCCAGGTGTCCTTGCAGCCACCACCCTGGGAGGAGTTCACCACCAGGGAGCCCCGCTGCAGCGCCACACGCGTGAGCCCCCCGGGACTCACCCAGGCCCCCTTACCCCGCAACACATAGGGCCGCAGATCCACGTGGCAGGGATAGAGCTCCCCATCGCTCAGCGATGGCACGGTGGAGAGTTCCAGGGTGGGCTGAGCGATGAAATTGCGGGGATTGGCCTTGATCTTCTCGGCAAATTCGAGGATCTCGCTCTGGCTGGCGTGGGGGCCGATCAACATGCCGTAGCCACCTGCCTCCGACACCGCTTTCACCACCAGCTCGCTCAGGTGAGCCAGCACGTAGGCCTGTTCGTCGGGCCGTGAGCAGAGATAGGTAGGAACGTTCTCGATGATCGGTTCTTCGTCGAGGTAGTAACGCACCATCTCTGGCACGTAGGCATAAATGAGCTTGTCATCAGCCACGCCTGTGCCAGGTGCGTTGGCGATGGCAACCCGACCGGCGGCATACACCTCCATCAGCCCGCGCACTCCGAGCATGGAGTCACTGCGGAACACGGCGGGGTCCAGGAAGTCGTCATCGATGCGGCGGTAGATCACATCCACGGGCTCCAGCCCAGCGGTGCTGCGCATCCACACGCGGCCGTCCTGGCAGGCGAGGTCGCGACCCTCCACCAGCTGAATGCCCATCTGCTGGGCCAGGTAGCTGTGTTCGAAGTAGGCGCTGTTGAACACGCCGGGTGTGAGCAGCACCACCTTGGGGCTGTCGGTCCAGGGGGCCAGGTCCCGCAGGGTCTGCAGCAGATGGGATGGATAGTCGTCGATCGGTTGCACCGTGCGCCCGGCGAACAGGCTGGGGAACATGCGCTTCATCACGCGGCGGTTCTCCAGGTAGTAGGCCACGCCAGAAGGACAGCGCAGGTTGTCCTCCAGCACCCTCCAAGTGCCCGCGCCGTCGCGGATCAGGTCGAGGCCGGAGATGTGGCACCAGCGGCCCAGGGGTGGGGTGAAGCCCATCAGTTGGGGTCGCCAGCCCTGGGAGGTTTCCAGGTCTTCGCGGGGAATGATGCCGTCCTTGAGGATGCGCTGCTCGCCGTACACGTCGGCGAGGAAGTGATCAATCGCCTCGAGGCGCTGGATCAGGCCACGCTCTAGTTTTTGCCACTCACCGGTGCGAATCAGTCGCGGTAAGGGATCAAAGGGCAGGATGCGTTCGCCACCTTTTTGGCCAGAGTTGTTGAGGCGAAAGGTGGCGCCCAGGCGCTTCAGCAGCATGCCCGCGGCCACATGGTTGCGGTTAAGCTCATCCAGGCCCAGGGCCCCCAGGGAAGACAGCAGGGGGCGCAGGGCGGCGCGGGGTTCATCGCTGGAGCTGAAATATTCGTCGTAGCCCTTATTGGGCCGGTAGTCCGTGAACATGACTGGCCTGCGGTGGCGTGATCATGCAGAGCTACAGAGCGCCTCCGCGTCACCGTTGCTACGGAACCCGTGGGTTGATCAGAGCAGGAAGTAGCGCTGGGCCATGGGCAGCACTTCGGCGGGTTCGCAGGTGAGCAGTTCGCCGTTGGCGAACACCTCGTAGGTCTGGGGGTCCACTTCCACCTTGGGCAGGGCCGTGTTGTTGCGCATCTGGGCTTTGCCGATGCCCCGTGTGTTGAGCACGGGCACGCAGGGGCGGCTCAGGCCGAGCCTCCGGGGGACATCGGCGTCGAGGGCCGCCTGGCTCACGAAGCTGATGCAGCTGGGGGCCAGGGCCTTGCCGAAGGCCGCAAACATCGGGCGGCCGTGCACCGGCCCGGGGGTGGGAATCGAGGCGTTGGCATCGCCCATCTGGGCCCACACGATCGAGCCGCCTTTCACCACCAGCTCAGGCTTCACCCCGAAGAAACCCGGCTTCCACAGCACCAGATCCGCCAGCTTGCCCACTTCCACCGAGCCCACCTGGCTGTCCACGCCATGGGCGATGGCGGGATTGATGGTCACCTTGGCGATGTAGCGCTTCAGGCGGGTGTTGTCGTTGCGGGTGCTGTCTTCCGGTAGGGCGCCGCGCTGCACCTTCATCTTGTGGGCTGTCTGGAAGGTGCGGATGATCACCTCGCCCACCCGGCCCATGGCCTGGGAATCGCTGGCGATGATCGAGAAGGCACCGATGTCGTGGAGGATGTCCTCAGCGGCGATGGTTTCGCGGCGGATGCGCGATTCGGCAAAGGCCACGTCTTCCGGGATGCGCGGATCGAGGTGGTGGCACACCATCAGCATGTCGAGGTGCTCCTCGAGCGTGTTGCGCGTGTAGGGCCGGGTGGGGTTGGTGCTGCTGGGCAGCACGTTGGCTTCCCCGCAGATGCGGATGATGTCCGGCGCGTGGCCCCCACCGGCCCCCTCGGTGTGGAAGGTGTGGATGGTGCGGCCGCCGATGGCGCGGATCGTGTCTTCCACGAAGCCCGCCTCATTGAGGGTGTCGGAGTGGATGCACACCTGCACATCGAAGCGGTCGGCCACCGTCAGGCAGCAATCGATCGCGGCGGGGGTGGTGCCCCAGTCTTCATGGAGCTTGAGGCCGCAGGCGCCGGCCTGGATCTGCTCTTCGATCGCTTCGGGGGTGCTGGCGTTGCCCTTGCCGTAGAAGCCCAGATTCACCGGCAGGCCTTCGGCGGCCTGGAGCATGCGGCCGATGTGAAAGGCGCCAGGGGTGCAGGTGGTGGCGTTGGTGCCGGTGGCCGGGCCGGTGCCGCCCCCCAGCAGGGTGGTGACGCCACTGGCCAAGGCCGTTTCGATCTGCTGGGGGCAGATGAAGTGGATATGGGTATCGATGGCGCCGGCGGTCACGATGTGGCCCTCGCCGGCAATGGCCTCGGTGCCCGGACCCACCACGATGTCGACACCGGCCTGGGTGTCGGGGTTGCCCGCCTTGCCGATGGCACAGATGCGGCCATCGCGGATGCCGATGTCGGCCTTCACGATCCCCCACCAATCCAGGATCAGGGCGTTGGTGATCACCGTGTCCACGGCGCCATCGGCGCGGGTGGCCTGGGCCTGGCCCATGCCGTCGCGGATCACCTTGCCGCCGCCGAACTTCACCTCATCGCCGTAGACGGTGAAATCCTTCTCCACCTCCAGGATCAGCTCCGTGTCGGCCAGCCGCAGCCTGTCACCGGTGGTGGGTCCGTAGGTCTCGGCGTAGGCGCGGCGGGAGATGCGGTAAGGCATGGGGGCGGGAGGTGCAGGTGCTGGGGGGGTGGCTGCTGGACGTCAGTCGAGCGGGCCGTTGACCAGGCCGTTGAAGCCGAACACGCGGCGGTCGCCGGCAAAGGGCACCAGCTGCACCTCGCGGCTGTCCCCGGGCTCGAAGCGGATCGCTGTGCCGGCGGGGATGTCGAGCCGCAGGCCACGGGCCGCCTCCCGTTCGAAGCTGAGGGCGCCGTTGGCCTCAAAGAAGTGGAAGTGGGAGCCCACCTGCACGGGCCGGTCGCCTGTGTTGGCCACCAGCAGGGTGGTGACGGGCCGGCCGGCGTTGAGCTCCAGCTCACCGGGTTCGGGCATCAGTTCGCCGGGGATCAGAGGGGCCATGGCTTGGGCGTGGGGGTCAGCGGATCGGGTCGTGCAGGGTCACGAGCTTGGTGCCATCGGGGAACACCGCTTCGATCTGCACCTCCTGCACCAGCTCCGGCACCCCGTCCATCACTTGGGTGCGGTTGAGCCAGGTGGTGCCTTCGCTCATGAGCTCCGCCACGGTTTTGCCATCGCGGGCTCCTTCGATCACCAGGAAGCTCAGCCAGGCCACCGCCTCGGGGTGGTTGAGCTTGATGCCGCGGTTGAGTCGCCGCTCCGCCAGCAGGGCGGCGGTGACGATCAACAGCTTGTCCTTTTCCTGAGGCGTCAGATGCATCTCATGACTGTGGCAGGGCCAAGGGGTGCAGCCGGTTCACTCTGAACGTCCCAGGGGGGCATTGGCGCGGCGAATGGGTCGGCTGGCACTCTCCTGAAATGGTGCACCACGGTGCACCATTTCAGGAAGCGGCTGTGATGCAACCTCCCCGGGCTGGTTGTGGCGGCGTGTCCTGCTGCTGCAGGGGTTGCTCCTGGAAGGGCCACACCCGTGGCAGCTCCGGTGGGGGCAGGTGCCGCAGCCGTCGGGTGTGGTGCCAGATGCGCGTGAACCAGTAGCGAGCTGCCTGGCTGGAAGGTCCCCGATAGCGGGCTACCAGGCCCTGCTCGAGGGGGCCGCAGGCCATCTCCCCTTCCAGGCCGTCGCGGTCGGCACGGCAGGCATCCAGGAGTGCTTCCAGCGCCGGCCGCTCCAGGGCTCGTGGTGCTGCCCATACCAGGGAGCCAAACACCGGCTGCCCCGCCAGGCCGTGGCGGCAGGCCAGCGCCTCACCGCCCAGCTCAAGCCGATCCACCAGCTCCCAGCGGGGGCCGCTGGCGCCATGGCGGCGGATCTCCAGCTGCGAGCGCCAGCGGCCCGCGGCGAGCTGTTCGCCGGCGGCGGTGCGGCCCAGGCGCACCACCTCTGCCCCCAGGAAGCTCGCCTCAGCGGCCAGCTCCACCCGGGCGCGCTGCTCATACAGCCCGCCGGCATAGAGCACCAGCTCCTGGGGCAGCCACTCCAGATCGGCGCCGGCAGCCAGTTGGAACTCAAGTCTTTGCCGCGCCCAGCGTCCACCCGGGCTGTGATGCAACCTGCCCACGGAGCCATAGGCCTTCTGGGCCGCCACGCTGGTGAGGAGGGCCTGGCTGCCGGCGCCGAGATCGGCGCGTACCAGGAGTTGATCGCCCCCCACCAGCCCGCCGGCGGTGTGCAGCAGCGGCAATTCAGTGTGGCCACTGGGTTGTTGGAAGGCCCGCTGCAATTTCAGGGGGGAGCTGGCGCCCCCTTGGTGCACGGTGCGGCCGTTGCTGCGGCTGAAGTGCAGCCAGGCCTCCCCTTGCCAGGCGCTGCTGCTGGGTGTGTCGAGTGGGCCCATGGGCTCATGCTCCGCTCCCCTGGAGCCGCTTCTCGTAGCCATAGGCACACTTCTAGGGCCCCTGGCCCGCGATGGTGCCGTTCATGACTGCCGAGCCTGCCTCCTTCTCGTCAATCGTGCTGGTGGAGCGGCTGGCCCCTGGGGTCTTGCCGCCGGTGGATTGTCTGCGTCTGCCCCTCAGTGCCGATCAGCGCACCAGTAGCCGCGGCCATCGCCGCAGTGCCTGTGGCCGCGATCTGGTGCTGCAGCTGCCCCGGGGGGCAGCCCTGGAGCCCGGGGAGGTGTTGCTGAACCTCGACTCCAGCGTGGCCGTGCGGGTGGAGGCGGCGCCGGAGGCCTTGCTGCGGGTGCGCAGTGCGGATCGCCTGGCCCTGCTGCAGGCGGCCTATCACCTGGGCAATCGCCATGTGGCCATGGAACTCCATGCCGACCAGCTGCTGCTGCTGCAGGACAGCGTGCTCGAGGATCTGCTGCGCCAGCGGGGCCTCAGAGTGGAGCGCCTGCAGGCTCCCTTCCAGCCTGAGGCCGGTGCCTATGCGGGAGCCTCTGCCGGCCATGGCCACCACCACCACAGCCATTGATGCCCGTGATGTCTGGTCCTGGCTCAGGGGCCGCCGCTGCCCGTCTGCGGCTGTTTCAACTGGTGAGCCCCGCCCTGCCGGTCGGGGCCTTCAGCTATTCCGAGGGGCTGGAGGTGCTGGTGCAGGCCGGCCAGCTCACGGATGCCGCCGGCCTGCGCCAGTGGCTGGCGGCTGAACTGCAGCGGGGGGCCATTGGGGTGGAAACAGCAGCCCTGGCGCCCCTGGTGGCGCTGCTTCCCCGTTGCCGTGCAGGGGAGGAGCAGGCGATGGCCGCGCTGCTCGATCTCGATGGTTGGCTGTGTGCCCAGCGGGAAGCGGCGGAGGTGCGGGCCCAGCAGCGGCAGATGGGGCGATCGCTCATCCAGCTGTTGGGGGATTTGGGTTGGCCGTTGCCGGCGGCGTGCACGGCCCTCAGCTGGCCGGCGGCCTTTGCCTGGGCGGCCCACTGCCTGGAGCTGGCATCCCCCGATATCGAGGAGGCTTACCTCTACAGCTGGGTCGCCAATCAGATCAGCGCCGCGGTGCGGTTGGTGCCGTTGGGCCCCACTGAGGGCCAGCGGCTGCAGTTGCAGCTGGCCCCCCTGCTGGCAGAGCGGGCGGAGCTGCTGTCGGTTTGTGACCCCCAGGAAGTGTGGAGTGGCGGCGTGGGCGCCGGCCTGGCGCAGTTGCAGCACGCGGAGCTCTATACCCGTTTGTTCCGCAGCTGACGATTGTTCCGGCCTGGCCTGACCCGGGCATGAAAACCGCGGCACAATGCGCCCATGCTTTCCATCTGGATCGGTGCCTGCGATCAGGGCCTGGCCTATGCCGGCCTGGCCCTGGGCGTGTACCTCACCCTGCGGGTTCTCAACTTCGCCGACATCACCGTAGATGGCTCCTTTGCCCTGGGCGGTGGCAGCGCAGCACTGCTATTGAGCGACCACGTGGCCCCGCCGCTGGCGCTGCTGGTGCCCATGGGGCTGGGAGCGCTGGCGGGGGCTGTCACCGGCCTGATTCACACCCGGCTCGGGGTGAACGACCTCTTCGCCGGCATCCTCACCACCACCGGTCTTTACTCGATCACCCTGCGGCTGATGGGCCGCTCCAACATTCCCCTCACCGATCTGCGGTTAACGATCGACAGCTGGCCCGACCTGGGTCTGGCCAGTGATGGTCGCTGGCTGCTGGCGCTGTTGCTGGTGGTGGCTGGCCTGATCGGCTTGCTGACCCTGCTGCTGGCCACCGACCTGGGACTCGCCCTGCGGGCCCTGGGCAACAACCCGGTGATGGCCCGCTCCAATGGGGTGAGCACCCGCCGCGGTCTCACCTTCGGCATCGCCGCCGCCAACGCACTGGTGGCCTTGGCTGGTGCCTTGGTGGCCACCTACCAGGGCTTTGCCGATGTGACCATGGGCCTTGGCTCGCTGATCCTTGGCCTGGGGGCCGTGATCGTGGGGGAAACGGTGCTGCGGCCTCGCACTGTGCCGATGGCCTTGGTGGCGGTGGTGCTGGGCTCGGTGCTGTTCCGGGCCATGATCGCCCTGGCCCTCCAGCTGGGGATGGACCCTGTGGACCTCAAGCTGGCCACGGCCCTACTGCTGCTCGCGGCCCTGGGACTAGGCCGACTGCGCATCCCCGGGCTCTCCGATGCCGGAGGCCGCTCGTGAGCCTTCAGGTTCAAGGATTGCGCTGGGGCCATGCCCAGCCCGGGGGTGGCTGGCGCCAGTTGTTTGACAACTTTGAACTCAGTTGTCCCACCGGTCAGTTCGTTGTGGTGATCGGCAGCAATGGCTCCGGTAAGTCGACGTTGCTCAATCTGGTGGCGGGCACCCTGCAGGCCGATGCCGGCTCCGTGCAGCTCGAGGGGCGTGAGTTGGTGGGGATGCAGGATCATCGCCGCGCCCGCTGGATCGGTCGGGTGATGCAGAACCCCCTGGATGGCACCGCTCCAGGGCTCACGATTGCTGAAAACCTGCGCTTGGCGGAGTGTCGCCGCCGCTCGCTGTTTTCCCTACGCGGGCTGGCCGGACTCCATCCCAGTCGTTCGGATCGGCGTCGCTATGCCGAGTTGTTGGAGGAGTTGGGGTTGCCCCTGGCTGATCGGGTGGACACGCCCGTGGGTCAGCTCTCCGGCGGCCAGCGCCAGACCATCAGCCTGGTGATGGCCACCCTGGGCCAACCGCGGTTGTTGCTGCTGGATGAGCACACGGCAGCCCTCGATCCGCGGGCGGAAGCCACGGTGATGGAGCTCACTGATCGCTTGGTGGCTCGGCTGGGTACCACCACCTTGATGGTGACCCACAGTCTCGAGCAGGCCCTACGCCACGGTGATCGGCTGGTGATGCTGCAGGCCGGTCAGTTGATTGGCGATTGGAACGCCGAGGAGCGGCAACAGTTCACCCCAGCCACGTTGCGGGCCCTCTACGGTTCCGTCACAGTTGGCACCCACAGTTCCGAGTCCCCATGACCCTTGGGCGGCGTGAGTTCATCGCCTTGATGGCAGCTGGCGGGGGCAGCTCTCTCCTGCTGGCGTCCTGCGGCAAGCTCGGTGGCCGGCCGGAGCGCAAGGGGCCCGTGATTGGCCTGCTCCAGATGGTGGATGCACCGCCGCCGAATCTCACCCGTGAGGGATTTGAGGCGGCGCTGGCCGATGCGGGCTACCGCGACGGCAGCACCGCCACCTTCATCCAGAAGGATGCAGCGGGTGAGTTGCCCAACACCACCCTGGTGATGAAGCAGTTCCTCGGCGAGCAGGTGGACATGGTGCTGGCGGTGGGCACACCGCCGCTCCAGGCCGCCATGAAGGTGTTGCCCGAGTCGGTGCCAGTGATCTTCTGCTACTGCTCCAATCCCTGGGGTGCGGGTGCCGGCACCCCGCCCGGGGGCGTGGGCCAACACCGCCCCAACGTGGTGGGAACGATCGGCACCAACCCCGTGGGCCGCGAGCTCGACCTGGCCCGGCAGGTGAATCCCGCCTTGAAGACGGTGGGCCTCATCTACAACCCCGGTGAGCCCAACTCCGAATATGAGGCCGGCATTCTCCAGAAGGAAGCGGATCAACGCGGGATCCAGTTGGAAAAGCAGGCTGTGGCCAATTCTGGTGAGGTGTTGCAGGCGGCCCAAGCGCTGGCGCAACAGAAGGTGGAGGCCTTCGTGAAGATCGGCGATTACGCCACCATTCAGGCCTTCAACTCCATCTGCAAGGTGGGTCTCGAGAACAAGATTCCGGTGTATTCCGTGGATCCGCCCGATATTGAGCTGGCCGGTTGCCTGGGGGTGATCGGGTGGAACTACCGCGACGATGGCTACGCTTCAGGCAAGCTGGCGGTGCGGGTGCTCAAGGGTGAGTCACCGGCGACCATGCCCTTTGAACCCCTCACCAAGACCGATCTGCTGGTGAGCCAGGCCACCGCCAAGGCCATTGGGGTAACGCTGCCCCAGGACCTGCTGAAACAGGCCAACAAAGTGGTGAGTTGAACGGGATGGGCGGCAGTCGTCTGCGCGTTGGCGTGGCCGGACCGGTGGGCTCCGGCAAGACCGCCCTAGTGGAGGCC
This sequence comes from uncultured Synechococcus sp., assembly GCA_937975655.1. GTDB lineage: Bacteria > Cyanobacteriota > Cyanobacteriia > PCC-6307 > Cyanobiaceae > Vulcanococcus. The sequence continues at coordinate 21,775 of CALJTZ010000194.1, forward strand.
CTCTGCCGCCGCCTGCGGCAGC
>CALJTZ010000195.1 GCA_937975655.1 uncultured Synechococcus sp.
GTCGGCCTCAAAGGCGAGGTCCAGGTCGGGCAGGGGGGCGGCGGGCTCGGCCATGGATCAGCTGCCGGGCAGCTGGGGGCGCCCCAGCCAGGCCACCAGCACGATCAAGCCGATGAACCCGGCTGCCGTGAGCCCGAAGTGCAGCAGGCTCAGGCGGCCTTTGCGCACCATGTTGCGCATGGCGAGCTTGGTGAAGCTGGGGTTCTCACCGCTCTGCTGCGGGGGTTGGGGCTTGGGGTCAGTCATCGCTGGCGGCTCCCACCTCAACGCCGGCATGCAGCAGGCTCTGGATGAAGGGATCGAGATCCCCATCCATCACGCCCTGCACGTCGGTGGTCTCGTGCTGGGTGCGTAGATCCTTCACCATCTGGTAGGGGTGGAACACATAGTTGCGGATCTGGTTGCCCCAGGCCGCCTCCACGATGTCGCCACGGATGTCGGCGATCTCGGCGGCGCGCTGCTCCTGGGCGATTACCAGCAGTTTGGCCATCAGCAGCGCCATCGCCTTTTCCTTGTTCTGGAGCTGGGAGCGCTCCTGGGTGCAGCGCACGAACAGACCGGTGGGGATGTGCAGGATGCGCACGGCCGTTTCCACCTTGTTCACGTTCTGGCCACCGGCGCCACCGGAGCGGGAGGTGGTGATCTCCAGGTCCTTGTCGGGGATGTCGAGCTTCACGTCCTGCTCGATCTTGGGCATCACCTCCACACCGGCGAAGCTGGTCTGGCGCTTGTCGTTGGCGTTGAAGGGGGAAATGCGCACCAGCCGATGGGTGCCCTTCTCGTTGCGCAGGTAGCCGTAGGCGTAGCGCCCCTCAATCTCGAGGGTGCAGCTCTTGATGCCCGCCTCCTCCCCATCGCTGAGTTCCGCCACCGACACCTTCATGCCGTGGTCCTCCGCCCAGCGGGTGTACATGCGCATCAGCATCAGGGCCCAGTCCTGGGCATCGGTGCCGCCGGCACCGGCGTTGATGTTGATCACGGCACCCTCCTTGTCGTAGGTGCCGGAGAGCAGGCGTTCGAGCTCCCAGCGGTCCAGGTCGCTCTTCAGGCTTTGCAGGCCTCCGTTGGCCTCCGCCAGCAGGTCGTCGTCGGGTTCGAGGTCGTAGAGCTCAAGTGTGGCCTCGGCATCGGCCACGGCCGCCTGCCACTGGCCCAGTTGCTCCAGCTGAGCCTTCACTTCATCCAGCTGGCGCATCTTGGCCTGGGCCTGCTTCTGGTCGTCCCAGAAGTCGGGCTGGGAGGCCAGTTGTTCGAGGTCCAGCTGGCGGGCTTTCAGAGCCGGTACGTCAAAGACAGTCCTGGGCATTGCCCAGGCGGTCAGTGAGCTCGGAGAGATCGCGCTTGAAGTCGGTGAGGTCGAGCACCGGGGAGGATGTTGAACGTTGGCCTGACCGTACCTAACGACCGGCGCTTCTAGGATCCAGACACTGGTCTGGAGGCCCCGATGGCGGCAATGGTTGAGATCTACACCTGGCGGGCCTGCCCGTTCTGCATTCGGGCCAAGGCTTTGCTGGATCGCAAGGGCGTGGCCTACACCGAATTCGCCATCGATGGCGATGAAGCGGCCCGCACCGCCATGGCCCTACTCCCACTCGATGGTGCCGGGGGGCTTGCTGGTGATGTCGAGCACGACGCGGTTGACGCCCTTGACCTCGTTGAGAT
>CALJTZ010000196.1 GCA_937975655.1 uncultured Synechococcus sp.
CTCCCGTGGGACCGGTGCTCCTAAGACTTCCGAGGAGATGATGACGTTGGCGGCCCAACAGAAGGCGCCGACGGAAACGCCCCTCTCGACCTACTACAGGTCCCAGAGTGCTGCAGGCCGGGCCGAGATGCCCACCATTGTTGAGGGCCTGGGGTATGCCAAAGGAACTCCCCTTGCCCAGTGGGCAGAAGCCAATCCGATGCTGGCCAAACGCCTCTACGAGAAAACAAAGGCCAAGAAAGCTGCTGAGACGACAGAAGATTCGTACGCACACCCACGCGATCTTGGTGCCGGTGCCCAGGCATCTGAAGGATACACCCTCGCTGCCTACGGCTTGAAGTGAGATGATGACCTTCGACGAGGGACGAATTCTGATGGGACAGGACCAGGGGTTCGTTAAGCTTCCCTACTACCCGGGAGGGCCTGATCCCGAGCTGGAGAAAATGCCGGTCAAACCTGACACTCCTTTTAGTCAGTCCGGATTTGAATTTTTGCAAGATTTTATCGGTCAGGAAAGGGCTCCATACGGTGGCAGCCCTGGACAGGAGATTCCACGGGAAGCGATCGAGAAGATGGGCCAACCTGGAACCAAGCCACCCGCTGGATTCTTTGAAGAGATGCGCCGCAAGCTCGGCTCAACTGGTGTTAAAGAAGCGCGGTCACCTAGTTTTGAAATTTTCCCACCTGACCTTGACTCTCCTGAAGCGGATAAGGCATTGAAAGATTTTCGTGAAAGGCATGGCAGTTCACGCGTTAGCCCCCAGGACGTGTTTCGCAGACAGGAACTCCTCAGGAACAGGCTTCAAAACTTATCCATATAGGATAAATTTGTAAATATATTTTTAACGTAGACTGATAAAAGAACAGTTAAATTAAGACGCGCAACATGGCTCTTCCTCCTAACTATCTTTTTGTTAACCCTAAAGATGGCAGACTTGTTTCTCAGTCGTATCTTCAGGTACCAGGAGGAACCTCAGCAGATCCTGGCATCAGTTTCATCGACTCCGCCGACAGCGGTTTTAGCTGTGACGCAAGCGGCGTTGTAAGCATTATTTCTGACGGCGTCCAAGGAGTAACTGTTAGTAGCAGTGCCGTAAATCTTAGCGGCTCTGTCAGCTTTCCACTTGGGACTGCCGCCGCACCGTCGCTTTATCCTGGCACCGATACCAACACAGGCATTTACAGCCCTGGGGCCGATCAGCTCGCTATTAGCACTGGCGGCACGGGGCGACTGTTTGTTGATGCCAGCGGCAACGTAACTCTCAGCGGCAGCCCAAGCGTTGACAACACCAGTGGCGTACTGATTAATGGTACATGGCGCACAGGAGCCAGCAGCAACAACCCCCAGCTCCTGATCAACCCCAGCGGCACCACCCTTTCAACCACTTGGAGCACGAGCGGCACGGGCCTTGGCGTCAATGCAGCGAGTGGGTTTGCGGGCCGACTGCTGGATCTTCAGACCAACGGGACCAGCAACTTCAACGTTGACAGCACCGGACGGGCAAGCGTGCCCCTGGGGACGGCAGCCTTGCCGTCGATTTACCCTGGCACCGACACCAACACCGGCATCTACAGCCCCGGCGCAGATCAACTAGCCATCTCAACTAATGGCGCGGGGAGGTTGTTTGTTGATGCGAGTGGTGCTGTAGGCATTGGCCAAGTCTCGGACAACAGTGCTTATAGGCTCAATATTTACAATTCATCAGCGGATATTTGCGCTGTATCTATAGGAAACAATGTCTCAGGAGGAGGAGCCTTAAATGGCTTAATTTTAGTACAAAATCAAGCTGACTCTTTATTTCTTAACCGTGAAAACGGTTATATGTCTTTTGGTACAAACAACACCGAACGCCTGCGCATTGACAGCTCCGGCAGGTTGCTAGTTGGGACTACCACTAGCACTAGCGTTGGAGGCTCTCCGGCTGCGGTGCAAATTCAAGGGACAGCAGGCGTTCCGCATTCTTTGCAACTTACCAGGGATGATTCTCCCATCTTGGCTTTCGGTAAAACTTCAAACT
>CALJTZ010000197.1 GCA_937975655.1 uncultured Synechococcus sp.
AAAATAGCTCGATGCCAGGTAAAACATTTGCTCCGCTGACCACGTGTCAGCCCTCTACGACCAGTACCGGCTTGAGGCCTGCTGGAAGTGGAGATAAGAAAGCCACCCTTCGGGGTGGCTTTTTTGTTGGCGGGGTAGGTCCCCGCCGCCGCCATCAAGAACGATGCACGTGCACCTGCTTCCAGGTGCCGTTTTGGCGCTGCCAGAGGCGGGTTTCGCAGCAGCTTGCCGTGATGGGTTCGCCACCGGACAGCCGTTGGGTGAGGCGGGTGTAGCTCAGCACCACGGCGTCTTCCCCGAGCCAACGCAGGTGGGGCCGTGCCATGGACACATTCGCCGGGCTGGGGCTGGCGTTGCCATCAGCCGGCAGCTCAAAGTAGTAGCGGTGAAAGGGCAGGCCTTCCGCCAGCACACCGTTGGTTTCCGCTTCGAAGCAGCTCAGGTCGTCGGCGCAGAACGCTGCATAGCTGCTCCAGTCGCCCTTCACCACGCTCTCGAGCATGGCCTGGTTCAGGCTCAGGATGTCGCGATCGCGATCGGTGGGAGACATCGGCTCAGGTGATCTGGCTGTAATCGCTGATCCTCTCAAACGGGCCGGCATCGCGCCCGGGATTGCCCTCACGATCGCTAAAAAGCACCACCATGCCTGCCTCCGCGGCGGCCGTGATCTCCGCCAGGGAGTCGCTGATGAACAGCACCTGGGCTGGGAGTGCCCCCATCGCGGCGGCGATGGTGGTGTAACTGCCCGGCACCTGTTTCAGCCCGGTGCGGGTGTCGAACCAGTGGCTGAATAGCCCGCGGAGATCTCCTGCCTGGCAGTGGCCGTAGAGCAACTGCTGAGCCGCCACCGAGCCTGAGGAGTACACCGCCAGGACTTTCTGTTGCTGGTGCCACTGCTGGAGTGCCGCAGGAACATCGTGGAACAGGGGCGCCACGATGTCGCCCTGGCTGTAGCCGGCCGCCCAGATACGGCCCTGCAGGTCCTTGAGGGGGGTGAGTTTGACGTCGTGGTCGAT
>CALJTZ010000198.1 GCA_937975655.1 uncultured Synechococcus sp.
CGCCGCCGACCTTGGCGAACCGGCCGATGCCGTTCTGGCCGTCGAGGATGGTGTCAAGGAAGATGTCGGGGGCGTAGCTGCTCGAGCCATCGGGTGAGGCCGGATAGGTGCCGTCATCACGCAGCCGGCGGAGCATCTTGCCCTTCTGCACGAACACCGAGATCGAGCGGAGATCCTGAATGCCCTGGCCGCTGTAGGCGTTGAAGCCGATCAGGCTGAGGCCGTCGTAGAGGTTGGGGTAGTTGGCGAAGGCCTCGGTGCGCTGCTCGGTCACGGCGGTGATCGCCAGCTCCGGCCCCTGATCGAAGCTGAAGGTCAGCTGCGTGTCGGAGAACATCGAGAACAGGCCCCACTCATCGATCTCGGAGGGGTTGACGTTCACCGGGGGCAGCTTGCCCCTGCGGCTGCGGATGGTGCCCACGAAGGTGAACTGGCCGCCGCGGGGGCCGGGGATCACGTTCACATCGCCGCTGTTCTCGATGTAGGCGAAGTCCGCGAGGCCGTGGTAGCCCATCTCAGCGCCGGTGTCGGCGATCGGCTCGAAGCGGAACTGCCATTTGCCGATATTGTCGTCGGCGATGAACTTCAGCGAGACGAAGTTGTCCACGTCCGCGCCGCGGCGGATCACGAAGATGTAGGGCACACGCTGCCAGCTGGTGTCAGACGCGCCGGTGCGGCGATACCAGACCCAGAAGAACATCGATCGCAGCTTGATGCCGTTATCGCTGATTTTGTAGTTCTTCATGCTCACCTTGCCGTACTTCTTCGCGCGGCCCTGCACCCGCTTGAACACGCGAGCCTTCAGCGCGAAGTCAACAACGCCGCACTCGGTGATGGTCTCGTATTTGGCCTCCTCCGATTTGACCAGGCACTTCACGTTGAACCAGTCGTTCCACTTCTCCGGGTTCTTCAGATAGTCCTGCAGTGAGCTGATGCGGCTCTGCTTGCTGCTGATCTCAGAGCGCAGGCCAGCATCCCGCGCCGCCATGGCTGCGGTGTCGAGATTGTTGGCGTTGGAGGTCAGCTCGGCGATCTGCTGGTTCAGGTCGCGCTCGCGCGTGTTGAGATAGCGGCGCTCCTGTTTGAGGGTCTTGCCGCGGCCGGGGATCACGCCATCGGCGAGACCGTACTGCTCAAAGGCCTTGCTGAGCTTGTTCTGCGCCCGCTTGATCTTGCGGTTGCTGTCCGCGATCTTGTTGCGCAGGTCGCGCACACGGTTGCGGTCGGTGTTGTTTTTCTTCTTCTCCTCCTCGATCTCGTCGCGGTAGTTGTCGCGCTGCTCGCGGAACTCATCAAGGTTCCGGGCGGCCTCCTGCACCACAGGGTCGAAGCTGTCCGCATTGTTCAGCAGGTTTTCCAGCTCGCCGGATGTCCACTTGCGATCGGAGAAATCATCGATCAGATCCTTCAGCGCGCGGATTTCCTCTAGGCGCGTGGCGACGCCCTGCAGGCCAGGCTTCAGGATCGGCTCGTTCTTCAGCAGCTGATCGTTCAGCGCTGTGACCTGCTGCTCGAGCAGCACGATCTCATCGTTCGCTTCGTCTTCGTTCTGCTTGAAGTTGGTGGTGCCGTAGTCCTCGGTGGGGCAGATGCCGCTTTCGACGCACTCGAGCTTCACTTGCATGGCGCCATCGTCGAGCTCCACGTTTCTGATCGGCTGCGCCACCTTGAACAGCGCGCTGCCCAGCTTGTAGGTACTGGCCGCGTCGATGTAGCTCGACATCGACCGCCGCAGCTCGGCGGCCGCTTCCTTCACGTCGTCGTCGCTGTTGTGCGGAATGCGCTTGAACACCAGCGTGAACACCGTGCCCACCGGCACCACGTTGCGAGTGTCGTCCAGCTCATTGCGGGGCCAGTAGCTGCTGAAGTCCTCCAGCTCGACGCCGAGCTCGGCCTCCTGCCGCCGGCCGTCCTCATCGCGGTCGTAGAAGTTGACGTTGATCGGGATCGGCGCGTAGACGCCGCAGCGGGTCATCGTGCTCGGCGAGAATGCCTGGCTAAAGCCCTCGGTGTAACCGTTGCCGATCAGGTTGGCGCGGTAGGCGAAGTCGCCCGGCGCCTGGCCGTCGCGCGTCGGGTCGCTGGTGCTGCCGGCAGGGCGGAAGATGTCGGCGTACTGCAGCGGCCGGTTGTGGCCGAAGTAGGTCCAGTTCTTTGTGGCCGCGAACTGGCGGATCGGGGTCTGGCCGAAGGCGATCCGTCCCGCGGCGATCTGCTCAATCCTCGAGGCGCCGATCGCCAGCAGCATCTGCATGAACTGGCTCGAGCCCTCGCTATGCACCGAGCTCCACAGCAGCGATGTGGCCACCCGCACGCCGCCCGTGGGGTTGTCCTCGACGTTGCAGTAGGCAAGGTTCACCGTGTCGCCGTACTTCGCCAGCTCCTGCTGGCTGTTGAAGCCGAACCGCGGGGCGAATACCTGATCGCGCCGCTGGCGCTGGTTTTTCGGCTCCTCGGGCTTGGGGGCCAGCAGGTAGGACGCCGCCTGCAGGATGATGCCGACCACCACCAGCACGATCGAGACCGGATCGCCGCGCAGCTCCTGCAGCTTCTCCTCGCGCGAGCGGGTGTAGTCGTGCTGCACCGCCAGGAACTCGAGGTAGTCGGCCTCCGAGACTTTCAGGATCTCGATCAGCTCGTGCTCGTAGGGCAGCAGCTTGCGCGTCATCGATCCATCCAGAAGTAGTGCCCCACGCCATCGGGCAGCGGTGCCTGGATCACATTCTGCCCCGGCCCGATGAACAGCACAGGGCCGCCGAGGTGGGTGCCGAGCGCTGCACCGGCGCCGGCCGGCAGTAGGACCACAGCGCCGCGCCGCGGGGCCTTGAGGCGTGTGCCGTGCTCACACAGCCAACGCGCGATCATCGACCGCGGGAAGGCCTCCTCGGTCCAGTCCGCGTAGACCCACTCGAACTGCTCGCGGTAGCTGGGGAGCCCCAGCCGGTCGCGCACCTCGCACACCAGCTGGAAGCAGTCGGTGCGGCCGCTGCCGTCGCCCGGCCGGTGGCCCCAGCCGTAGGCAAGACCCACCAGATCGTTCATCGCAG
>CALJTZ010000199.1 GCA_937975655.1 uncultured Synechococcus sp.
GATACTGCTCCGGTTGTGGGGTTGTAGATGAGGGCGTTGTAGGTGCCGTTGGCAAATTTGCTGCCATTGCTTGTCGTGGTGAAGCGCACATGCAAGTTGGTGCTGGCGATGTTGCCATCTGAACCCGGGGTCAGGGTCTGAGCTGTATTAGCCCAAGTGGAGCTACTGCCAAGCCTGAGTTCACTCGTGTCGGCCGCTGTTCCTCCTTTGAGAACAGGAGGATCCACGATCACAGAGCCAGTAGAGATCAGGTTGCTAGCCACCGCGAGTGTTCCCGGGACACCCGTGCCATTGAAGGTACCTGTCAGCCCTGAGTCAGAAGTGATTAGGCCCCGCTTCTTCTCCACCACCAGGGAGCCACCCGTGGTGCTGACATCACAGTAGTTGTTCACAACTGTGGGGCTGAAATCAACGGTCTGAACACCCCCCACGGTGGCAGCGAACAGAGCATTGGGAGTAACCACCAGCGACAACAGCGCTGCATGAAGGAACCGCTGATGAGGCTGAATCAACTGAGGCATGGCGTGGATGGAAAGACCAGCCGGCTGAGTCTCACCAGCGGGTGACGCCGTCGGCCTGGCCTGGGGCTGATCTGCTGAGCAACAGCGCAACATCCACGGCGTTGCGCTGAACTCCACGGATTCAGCCCAACATCCGCACACGCATCATCGCTTTGGTGGCCTGCTGGCTGATGGCCTGGCGGCTGACGCCGCGGTGCCTGGCCACCACAGCGGGTTTCTCCACCTGCAGTTCCAGCAATAAGGCCATGTCGTCAGGTAGGGCAGCCTGGAGCGGCCGCAGGCGCAGATCCAGATCCAGCTGATGCAAGGGATCGTCCTGGGGGGCAGCCAACAGCTCGCCTAGGGGGCTGTTGTCGTCGCCCACGGGAGCATCCAGGCGGGCCAGATGGCTCACAGCCAGCGCCGCCAGGGCTCGCTCCCGTTCACTCGGGCTCAGGCTGCTGGCCTCCCCCTGGAGCATCCGAGTGCTGAGCTCGCTCACATTGGATGGCACCCGCACCAGGCCGGCACTGCCCAGCCAGCGCTGAATCGACTGAC
>CALJTZ010000200.1 GCA_937975655.1 uncultured Synechococcus sp.
ACACCCTCGAAGTCTCCATGCCCTTTGAGCCGCCGGCTGTTGGGGGTGTTCAAGCTGCGGCCAAGAATCTGTCGGCTCTGCTTGGTGAGGGGTTTGGCTGGTCCCAGGTCTTCATCGGGATGGGGGCCGCTCAGAAACAGCTCATCGATCGCTTTGTTCCGCGCCGATGGCGCTAACCGCCTGGCCGCCACCATCACCGTGTCTCGCACGGCTGGATCGGGGAACAGATCGTCGATGGCATCGCTGACTTGGTCGTTCTGAATCAAGCGTGGAATCGCAGGCAGGCTCTGCACGGCGGTTTGTACAGCGCGATACAGGTCATCGCTCACCCCAGGTAGGACCGCCTGGCCATCGGCTCCCACATCTCCCGGTTGCGGCACCCGCATACCCACAACCAAGCTGCCGTAGGTCAATCCAGCCAGCTGTGGATCGAGATCAGCAGGCCACCGCACCTTCTTCTCCTCCATGCCGGCGATCGCCTTGGCGACTTTCTGGATCTCCGCTCTCAACCTGCCGAAGACAGTGGTCACCAACGAGATGGGTGGCTCCCGGTGGGCGACCCCCGGGCCCCGATAGCGGGCGATCAGATCGGCGTTGTCGGCGAGCAGGGCATAGGAGAAGTCTTCGCGGTAGAGCTTGGCGAGCATCTCCAGATAGGCACCACTGATCTCCTCGGGCTCCTGACCCACACGCCTCGCCAGCTCCCGCGCTGATTGGAGCTCCTGGTGAATGATCCGGGCCTTGGCCTCGATGGCATCAATCCAGCTGCCCATCAGATCAGCCTCAACACACCTTTGCGGTGCTCGTGGTGCAATCCCTTCTCAAAAGCCGTCTGCGGCCGCAGCGTTTGCAGCAGATCAACGAAGTCCTGCTGGAGACCTTTGAGGGATGGCATCACGTCGACCCGATAGCAACCAAGCAGTTCAGCTCTGCGCTGGAACAGCATCTGACCCTCCCACTGATCTGTATCGGGTAGATCGCTGAGCTCCATCACCAGATTGATGTTGCTTGGATTGGCTTTTCTGCTCACATAGCTGCCATCAAGAACCAAAGGTGGCATCAAGGTGAACCTTGGTGTTAGCTCCACGCTGATGAACTCCCGCAGCTGAGCTGTTAACCGGCGGCGTTCGTCCGTCCAGGCCAGGTCCACCTCAACCTCCTTGATGGTGCACTCGTGAATGCCATCGGGCAGCAGGCCAAAACGGTCAAAAGCAGGGATGGGCATGCCCTACGCCGCAGTGCGTGAAACCTGCATCGACTGGTGGTCGCAGTAACCGGGCATCGGCGGCCTCCGGTGCTTGCTGTCTACCGCCTCCGCGCCGCTGATGGAAGCAACCCGCTGGGTTTCTACAGCTCCATTTGAGGCTCCGGCTGCCCGGCTCGGTCAATCAGACTGCCGCGCCCCTCAACCAGATCGCTGTCGGTCACTAGCCTTCAGCACGTTCTCATCCCAGACTGCCGGGTCAGCCGTGGGGCAGGCTGAAGATGCGTTTGTCGCCGGAGTGTGCGCAGAACTGGCCGATGGCAGGAGGCCGCTCTGGCGCTGTTGATGCCAGCTTTTGTTCTGATGGCGCCGCCGAGTGTGAAAGCGGCTGATGGCTACTGGCTCGATCAATACAACGCTCTGCTGTATCTAGGCCTGTTCCGCCTTGACCCAGAACTGGAAGCGATGCGCCGGCAGGGAGCAGGCGTGGTGATGGTGCATGCCGATTCTCTGCCGGATCCACTGCTGCGTTGGATCGCCTGGCGGGCACAGCGTGCCGGGCTGCAACCCGTGGCCTGGATCCAGCGCCCTACCCCGGCCAACCTGAAGCGAGTGGGAGCCCTGAGCAGCTACAGCTCCCTGCAGGTGGATGACCATTTCTTTGCCCGGCCGCCTCTGGCCCTCACCAGCCTGAAAGCAAGCCTTGCCCCCAGGCAGCTCTGGTGCTCGTTCCAGCCCGCTCAGTATTCTTGGCGTACTGCTCAGCACTGCGACCACGTCGACATTCAGGTGTACCGCCAGGGCTGTCGCTCCACTGCTGACAGTGCTTATGTGCTCGGAATAGCAGGCAGGCGTGATACGGCCATCGCCGTCTACCACGATGGTTCTACCGCGGACGATCGCCGCATGTCCTGTTTCCGCAAGGAGATCGGGGCGATCGGCAATCGCCTGTTCGTGTTCAAGTGGAAGAACCCCGAGCATTGGCTCAAGCCGCTCACCCGTCCTCTCTGGCAAACGCTGTCGCGGCTGCGCTCCAGCTGAGCTTCAGGGTTGATCCAGCCCATGGCTGCGGGTGATCAATTCGCCGCCGCTGCCCAGCAGAAACCGCTGCTGGCTGCCGCTCACTTGCATCCAGGCACCCGTGGCTCGGCTCTCGAAGGTGACCTGGCGCCGATCGGGATTGACGCCGTACTGATCGAACCAGGTGCACTCGCGGCGGCTCCAGTTCAGGAACCCTTTGGCACGGAAGCGCCTGAGCTCAGCGGCCGCCCAGTCTTCTGCGCGTTCCCGGGCCCACTCGCGGTCATTTGCACTCTCACGGGGGGTGCAGAACGCTTTGGGCACTTCCCTGACGCCGTACACCGCTGGCATGTAGCGGATCATGAGAAAGGGTTCGATCGGTTCATCCGCCCAGGCCTCCCAGGCAACGCGCTCACGCTCGAGCTGCTCCAGGGCCTCGGCCTGATCCTGCTCGAGGCAGCGGCGCAGATCCGCTGGATCGGGCTGCAGCTCAGTGATCAGCCTCTGGAGCCAGTGGTCACTGATCGGCTCTCCCAGCTCGAAGCCACGGATCAGGCTGCCGACCTTGGCGAGGTTGCTGGCGCCAAGGCGACCAGCCAGCTGGCCGGGCTTGAGGTCACGCTGCTGCCGCAGGGCGGAGAGATGACGCGCGAGATGACTGCTGCGGCGAACACCGGAAGACATGACGGTTCGAGATGGCGTTCCTGCTCATCAACCCCTCGGGGTTCCAGGATTGACCACCTTGCCCAGCAGGAACGGACGGCAGGTTGGTGACCGGCAATCCCCTGGAGGATTGGCGCCGGTGCTCGGGATGAACGGAGCGAACTCCTGCATTGAAGGTAAGAGCCGTGGATGCAGAACCCTTCAACCGCCGTGCGAACAACGACGCGTTGAGGAGCCCTTTGCAGGCTTCAGAGGCCTTCCGAGCGCTTGGCCACCAGCACGCCGCGCTCAAAGGTCAGGAACAGGCGGTTGTCGCAGAGCGTGCATGGCGACCAGCTGCAGGTGTCGCTGCCATGGCGGCAGAACCTGGCCTGATCCTCACCATCAAAGGAAGGCGGGGCTGGATCGCCAACGATGACCACGACTTCGTCGTAGGTCATGCCGGGCTTGAGGCGCGCTGCATTGCGGGCGCTGACGGGGCTGTTGGGATCTGGAATCGCCGAGAGCAGAAACAGCCCGATCGCCAGGGCGCTTATTCCAGCGGGAATGGCAAGAAGGGGCACCAGGCAGCCCATCAGGATTCGGGCCGCCGGCCAGTCATCGCGAGACCGCCGACGGCGATCAGGTTGGCGAGCAGAAACCAGGTGCCCTCAGCAAAGACATTGATGCGGTGGCGCATCTCGGCCTGCTGATTGCTCTGCTCGACCGCATGGATCAGGGCGGCGTAGTCGGGGATCAACGCCACGCCGAACATCACGGAGAGTGAGGCTCCGTACACGATCAGCAGGCGGGGGATCAGGCGTTTCATCTGGACACTTCGGGATGGGAGCAATCGGAGCGGACCTCCTGTTCCAGTTGGCTGATCAAGGCCTTGGCTTCTGGGCTGTTGTTGCGGGCATACGTCAGGTGTGATCGGCTGAGGTTGCAGGTGGTGCTGGCCGCATCCGCGGCCAGTTCGTCGGTGAAGGAGTCCAGATGGGCCTTGGCGTAGTCGCTGCACTGCTCAGTTCCAGCGATCTGCCCGTCGCGGATGTCACGCCAACAGGAGGCCACTGCCCACTGCTCCTGGTGGTCCTGCCCAAAGCCATCGGGCTCTGAGGGAGAGGTGGCCAATAACCACAGGAACCAGACCACCCCGACCACCACGGTCGATCCAGCGACGGCCGTGAGAAACAGGAGGAGCCGTTGCCAGCGCTTCATCAGCTGTTCTGGTGCTTGATCAGGCAATACCGCTCATCAAAGCGCTGCACGGCTGCCCGGGCCTGGGCCGGGGGAAGCATCGATTTGGCCAGGGCCAGCGCGGCAGCCTGGTTGAGGCACGCCGCATCGGCAACAGCGAACAATGCTGGCGTCAGCGGATTCGATTTGACGGCCTCATAGCTGATCCCAGCCTTGAGGTCGGTGTTGAGCGTCTGGATCCAGCTGCGGCGGGCGATCTCTGCATTGCCGCCCGCCTGCACAGCAACCGGGATGGAGAGCGCTGCTGCCAGGGCACAAGCCCAGCCAAGGAGAACGAGTCGAATCGGAGGCATCGGTGAGTCATGAACCAGCCCGCTCACACTCGATCAGACGCAGCTGATTGGGTGCCGTCTTCGTGCGAAGGACGGAGGCGCTGCCAGACGGGGAATGTTCTGATCAGCCTCTCCCGCGACCATGGCGCAACAAGGGCCAAACCTGGGCTGTGTATCGAGAGGCCCTGCAACGGAAAGTCAAGTCTCTTCTAACGGCGCAATGCACCTGACCCGACCCCTGAGGAGTATGCACCAAGCGAATAGCCTTGACATTGGCTCCTACGGGCAGGTCATCGCTGGCGCTAGGCGCATCAGGAATGGCGGACCGGCCTATGATTGAGTAACTGTTTAGATTGGTTGACATGAATGCATATATCTATGCCTGGAATCCATCAAAGTGGAGATGGATTGATCTCGCATACGCCGTTTCCATCGTGAACTCTGGCGAAAGATACTTTGGACAGTGGAGCTGCGGCCGCAGCCAAAAGCCAAGGCCTGGCGACATTTTCTTGTTGATGAAGCTCGGAAAAGATCCATCAGGTGTCGGGAAGGGAGTAATTGGTTGCGGAAAAATTCTTGGTAATCCAGAGATCATTGAACACTGGGATGAAAGCGAGCGCAATGATGGCAAGACTGTTTTGTCCACACACATCGCCTTTGACGCCTTGAGTGACCGGCCGTTGATCACTCATGAGGAGCTATCTTCCAGATTTCCGAAGGTACACTGGACTCCACAGCAGTCAGGAATATCTGTCGAGCTCGACGTGGCCAAGGAGATATATTCAGAATTGATCAGTTCGGCGCCAGCAGTATTCAATGCTCTCAATGATCAAGACGAAGCATTTGCTGAGGGAGAAGCTAAGCATATTACTATCCGAAATTATGATCGATGCTCTAGAGCGCGTGAAGCCTGCATTCTTCATTATGGCTTCATCTGTGCTGTTTGTGGATTTTCTTTCAAAGAGCGATATGGCGAAATTGGCTATGACTACATTGAGGTTCACCACCTGACGCCTATCTCAGAGAAGGGGGGCTGCTACCTGATTAACCCCATCAAAGACTTAAGACCGGTCTGTGCCAACTGCCACAGAATGCTTCATAGACGAAACCCAGTGTTATCAATAGAAGAGCTGCGGACATGCCTGGCCTAACAAACACCTAACGATGCAATACACCTGCCCGCACCACGAATGGTATGCACCTAGCGAATAACTTGGCAAAGGCTCCTGCGGGCAGGTGATCGCTGGCGTTCGATTGACCAAGTCAAGTCTCGTCAATATCCTATGACGACCTTCAGGGGACAATAATTGGGAACATCTGACGCAGTTGGCTGGGGGCGCAGGGGAGAGATGCAGGGTTACCTGCAATGTGTAGATTCCCTAAGAGAGTTATACGATGGAGATCTTCCAAGAGAGATCCGGCAGTTTGATATCCGCTTTAGGCTTGCGTGCAGTCTTCAGATTTCCTTCGACAGCACTTTCTCCTATACCAAAACAGAGAGGACAAGGAAAACCTATAGGACTCTTATCGAGCTCAATGACTTGTGGTTTGCCTACGAAGGACTTTTCTCACTTTGCCAGTTGAAAGGGATTGTCAAGCCTTCAGGGACAAAGTCTGATCCGTTTCTTGAGGAGATGGTTGAGGAACTCGGCCTGAATCATATTGTTCATCTTCTTGGTGCTACTTATGCCGATCCCCCGGTTTCAGGAAAGTTGTCACCCCTCTGATCTGAACACCCGGGGGCTTGAG
>CALJTZ010000201.1 GCA_937975655.1 uncultured Synechococcus sp.
GAGCACGACGCCGCGCGCGGCATCCCTGCGCGGCTGGGACGCGTCGAACCCGATTCCCCGCAGCCCTTCGCCTGAGCGGCGAAGGAGGTGGGCCACCAGCAGCACCGGCAGTCCCCAGCGCTGCACCTGATCGATCTGCAGCAGGTCGAGGCGCAGGGGCACCAGCAGCCCGCCGGCGGTCTCCACCACCAGGGGTCCCGCCACCGCCGGCAGGGTCAGGCGCTCGGGATCCAGGGGCTGGCCGGGATGCTCGGGGTCCCCGCTCTCCAGCTCGGCGGCCCAGTGGGGCGAGGCCGGGGCCCGGTAGCGGTAGGCCTCTGGCAGCAGCCGTTCGGGGGGGAGTCCTAACCAGCGCTGCACCTGCTCGCGGTCGCCGCCGCCCTCGAGGCCACATTGCACGGGCTTCCAGTAGGTGGCCCCCAGCCCTTGCACCAGCCAGGCACTCACCAGGGTCTTGCCCACATCGGTGTCCGTGCCGCACACCACCAGCCGTGGCGATGGTTGGGTCATGGTTTGCGGCCCAGCACTAGCAGCACTTGCCAGTCTGGTTGCGGCTTGCTGGCGGTGGGCCAATGGGCCAGTAGCTGCCGCAGTTGTGTGGGGCTCAGGGGTGCCCTGCGGCTGGCCTGGGCGCCGATGGCCTTGATCTGGCGCAGGAAGGCCAGGCCGTCTTGGCTGGCGCGGCTGAAGTGCAGCCGCCGGCAGCAGTGGAGAATGAGATCTTGGCGGGCCACGGCCTCCAGGCTGGCGGCGTCCGGCAGCCCCAGGCCCGTGAAGGGCACCCCGGCGCTGGCGGCGGCGGCCCGCCAGGGGGCAAAGCTGCCGGCGGTCGGCACCGCCAGGGCCAGCCAGCCGCCCGGTTGCAGCTTCTGGCACCAGCGCTGGAGTTCCCGTTCGGGCTGCTCAAGCCACTGCAGGGCGAAGTTGGAGACCAGCAGCGCCGCCTGTTCCAGCTGGGGGGGCAGCCCCTGCTCCAGATCCCACTGCAGGGCGGGTCCTGGGGCCCGGCTGAGGCCCTGGGCCAGCAGTTCCGGACAGTTATCCAGCCGCAGCAGCTCCAGGGCTGGGCGCTGCTGGGCGATGGCGCGAGCCAGCAGCCCGGAGCCGGCGCCCAGATCGGCGCAGGGCCCGCTGGGTAGGGCCAGGTGGCGGCACAGGTGGGCCAGGCGCCAGGCCATGGCGGCCTGCAGCTGGGCCCCTTGCTCGTAGTGGGCCGCCTGACGCCCGAAGCACCGGCGCACCTGGTGGCTGAAGGCTGCCGGGGGGGAGTCAGGGGTACGCATGCGCCACCCACTCCAGCACCGCCGCCGGCAGGTCTGGCAGCAGCAGGGCATGGCCTGCCCCCTGGCGTTGCCACACCGTGGCCTGGGGCAGGGCGGCCCGCAGCAGGGTGCGGCTGGCGGGGTCCACGATCTGGTCATCGTCCGCTTCCACCACCAGCACCCGCGCCTTGCTGGGAAAGCCTGGCGGCAGGCCGCCGGTGGCCTCCAGCAGGGTTAGGTCTGCCAGCAGTCGCTGGCGGCCCTCGGCGGGGATTCCGTCGTTGAGGGGGCCCGGCGGTAAGTGGCCCACGGGATGGGGGGCGGCCACCTGCTGGAAGAACTCACGCAGCATCAGCTCCATTTGCCCACTGTCCAGCTTGGTGGCCATGGCCTGCAGGGCCTTGCTCAGCCGGCGGCCAGGGCGGCCCGGTGGCAGGAACTGCCCGAAGCTGGCCAGCAGCACCACGGCTGTGGCCCGTTCCAGCACGGCAGCTGGCAGGAGATGGGGCCCGAGGGAATGGGCCAGCACCACCCGTTGGCTGGCGTCGGGCTCCCAGGTGGGGGCGCGGCGCAGCTGGCGGCCATAGCCGCGCTCGCCGCTGCTGAAACTCCATCCCCTGGCGCTGGCCAGGGCGTTCCAGGGCTGCCAGCCGCGATGGTCGCCGGCCCAGCCATGCATGGCGATCAGTTGGGTTGTCATGGCCTCACGGCGAGGGCCGCCAGTAGCCGCTCGAGGCTGCCGCCGGGGAGGTCGTGGCGCAGCACCAGCCGCAGCCGGGCCGTGCCCTCGGGCACGGTGGGCGGCCGGATGGCCACGCTGAGCAGCCCGGCCCGTTCCAGCTGCTGCTGCAGGGCCAGAGCCCTGGCATCGCTGCCCACCTGCAGCGACAGGACCGGTCCTGTACCGGGGGGGCGGGGCCAGCCGGCCTGCTCCAGGCCATCGCGCCAGCGCTCGGCTCGCTCGAGCAGGGCGTGGCCCCGCTGCGGTTCTGCCTCGATGATCTCGAGGGCGGCCAGGGCCGCGGCCGCCAGCGGTGGCGCCAGGGCCGTGGTGTAGCGAAAGGGCCCGGAATACTGCAGCAGCCAGTCGGCCACCAGGGCCGGCCCGGCTAGGAAGGCCCCACCGCTGCCCAAGGCCTTGCCGAAGGTGCCGCTCACCAGCTGCACGCCCTCCACCCCATGGCCCAGGCCGCGGCCGCCCGGGCCCAGCACCCCCAAGGCGTGGGCCTCATCGAGCAGCAGGGCTGCGCCATGGCCTTGGCACAGCGCGGCCAGGGCGGCCGTATCCGGTGAGCTGCCCTCCATGGAGAACAGGCTTTCGCTGATCACCAGCAGGCGCCGCTGGGGTGCCTCCGTTCGGCAGCGCTGCAGACGCTGGGCGAGGTCGTGGAGGTTGTTGTGGGCGAAGCGCTGCAGGCGGGCACCGGTGGCCTGAACGCCCACCAGCAGGGAGTGGTGGATCAGGCGGTCGGCCAGCACCAGGCTGTGGCGATCGGCCAGGGCCGCCACCGCCGCCAGGTTGGCCTGAAAGCCACTGGGGAACAGCAGCACCCGCTCCCGGCCCAGCCAGTGGGCCAGCGCCTGCTCCAGGGCGGCATGCACGGGCCGGCTGCCGCTCACCAGCCGCGAGGCGCCGGCACCCACCCCCTCCAGGGCCATGGCGCTGGTGGCTGCGGCCTGGAGCTGGGGATGGCAGGCCAGGCCCAAATAATCATTGCTGGCCAGATCCAGCAGCGCCCCTCCGGCCTCAGGGCTCAGGCCTGCGGGGCCGCTGGGCGCAAAGGTGCGCAGGCTTCGCCGACGCTCCGGCGGCAGGGCGGCCAGATCGGCGGCCAGGGGGGCCAGGGGATCGCCGTGTACCGCCGTCGCCAAGCCCAGTCCAGCCCTTCACACCCAGTCTGCCCGCTCCCCATAGGATTGGGCCATGCCCGATCGCCGCACCCAGCCCGACAGCGGGCCCCTGTCAGCTGGAGTGCAGCCCACAAAGGAGGTGTCACCCACTGCAGAGGTGCCGCCCCTTGATCAGCTCTTCCCCTTTCCGCTCGACGACTTTCAGCTCGAGGCCATCGATGCCCTGAACCAGGGCCACTCCGTGGTGGTGAGTGCTCCCACCGGTTCCGGCAAGACGCTGGTGGGTGAGTACGCCATTTACCGCGCCCTGGCCCATGGCCAGAAGGTTTTTTACACCACGCCCCTCAAGGCCCTCTCCAACCAGAAGCTGCGTGATTTCCGCGAGCAATTCGGTCCGGAGCGGGTTGGACTGATGACGGGCGATCTCACGGTGAACCGTGAGGCCTCGGTGGTGGTGATGACCACCGAGATCTTCCGCAACATGCTCTACGCGGAAGCCGATCAGGGTGATGACCCCCTGGCGGATGTGGAGGCGGTGGTGCTCGACGAGTGCCACTACATGAACGATTCCCAGCGCGGCACGGTGTGGGAGGAATCGATCATTCACTGCCCGCCGCCGGTGCAGATGGTGGCGCTCTCCGCCACGGTGGCCAACGCCGGGCAGCTCACCGATTGGATCGAGCGGGTGCATGGCCCCACGCGGCTGGTGCTGAGCGATTTCAGGCCGGTGCCGCTGCAGTTCAGCTTCTGCAGTGCCAAGGGCCTGCATCCGCTGCTGAATGAGGAGGGCACGGGCCTTCATCCCAATTGCAAGGTGTGGCGCGCCCCCAAGGGCAGCAAGCGCAAGGGACCGAAAACCCCCAAGCCACCCCAGCTGGAGGCCCCGCCCTTGGGCTTTGTGGTGGCCCAGATGGCCGAGCGGGACATGCTGCCGGCTATCTATTTCATCTTCAGCCGCCGTGGCTGCGATAAGGCCGTGCGGGATCTGGGCAAGGTGTGCCTGGTGAATCCGGAGGAGCAGGCCCGCCTCCGTGCCCGCCTGGAAGATCGGAAGAGC
>CALJTZ010000202.1 GCA_937975655.1 uncultured Synechococcus sp.
AGGGTCGCGGCGGATGAACGACAGATCGACCAGCCATCGGCATGATTTCAGGGCGCCGGATTGCTGCAGGCCGCGAAGCGACATGATTTCATGGCGGGCGGCGGTCCAGGTGCTGAAAGAGAAGTCGACTGGTCCGGTCTTCTCGAGGATCGCCACCAGCGTGCGACCGACCGCCAGCCCGGAACCGTTGAGCGTGTGGCACAGCTCGGTCTTGTTCTTGTCGTTGCGGAAACGCGCCTGCATGCGCCGGGCCTGGAAGGTTTCGCAGTTGGAAACGGAAGAAATTTCCCGCCAGGTATTCTGCGCAGGCAACCAGACCTCGAGATCATAGGTCATGCGGCTGCCGAAGCCCATGTCACCGGTGCAGAGGCGCAGCACGCGGTAAGGAAGGTTCAGCGCCTGCAGCACGCTTTCAGCAGCGCCCGTCATGCGCTCCAGCTGCAGGCGCAGCTGATCAAAGTCGTAGTTGCTTTTGCCAGTTGCCAGGAGGTCGTCTCCCGAGAGCCCCTGCCGCACCCAGAGGTGGGCCCAGCGGCTGGGGAGCACCGTGCCTGCCTGTTTACTGCCGACAATCTCTCCAACGCCCAGCAGTTGAGCCAGCTTGTCCTCTGCGGATGGTCCGGTGTGTGGCTTGCCGCTGCTCTCGGCCTGCAGGCTGACCTGGCCGGTGCTGCCGCTGAAGCGTTTGCGCAGGGTCCAGGTGTCGCCCTTGGCTTCAAAGCCGATCTGCACCGTGGGCTGGCCCATGTGCAAGCGCGACTGCAAAGCTTCCACGGGCGCACCCGTGGCGGATGCCTTGAGGAACAGCGCCCGATGCAGCGCTTCCACCAGGGTGCTTTTGCCGGATTCATTGGGACCACCGATCAGGGTGAGCCGGGGCGAGAAGTTGAGCTCCAGGTCGCCATGGAGACGCACGTTCTGGAGTTGGCAGTTGAGGAGACGCATGGCGATTCAGCGGGTGGTGGCGAAGCGAAAGAGTTCACAGAGGGCGGCGCGGATCCGGCTCGCTTCATCGGAGTCGGGATCGCTCTCGCGGCCTAGGCGCTGCTGCAGCTGCTGGGCCACCTGGGCGATCAAGGGGTCTTCGCTGCGGGCGGTGAGCTGCTCCAGCTCGGCGGCTTCGGGGGCCTGTTGGCACTCCCCTTTGATGCGCAGGCGCAGCAGCTGGTTCTGCAGGTCGTTGAGCCGCTGCTGGTAGCGGCGATGGCCCGCGAGACTGAGGCTGCCGCTCACCTCGAGGCGAAGCAGATCCCGGGCCACCCGGCCGGCGATGCAGTCCTCCAGTTGGCGATCGAACCGATCGAGATCACCATCGCCGCTGAAGCGCATCGTGAGGTTGTGCCACTGGACCCGGCCGGTGGTCTGCGGTGTCACAGCGGCTGGTGCGCCCCGCTGCAGGTCCACCAGCAACACCTGGCCGCGCTGGTTGCCATCGCCCTGATCAAAGCGATCCGGTTCTGGCGTGCCGGGGTACCAGGCCTGGGCTGACACCTGCTTGAGGTTGTGCCAATCCCCCAGGGCGATGTAGTCGATCTGGGCAGCGGGTAGAGCCGTGAGGTCGATCAGGTTGTTGGCGCCGGCCTGAGCCTCCTCATCGCCCTCATAGTTGCGCCCGCCAAAGCCATGCACACCGCCGTGGGCGAGCACGATGCGCGGCCGATCGGTGGGTAGGGAGCTCCAGTCGAGTCCACGCAACCACTGGGTTGGATCGATGTTGTCCTGGTTGCGCAGCAGCGGACAGGGCAGCACCACCGCTGATTCGAGCACTAGCGGCTGGCGCTCCAACAGCAACTGGAGGTTGGGCGCCTTGGTGCGCTGGTGGCGTTGAAAGTCGTCGCGGTGCCACACCGTGCCGGGGGCGCCGTGGTCGTGGTTGCCGGGAATCACCAGCACCGGCACCTCCATCTCGCCGATCAGCTCCAGCACCTCCAACACCGCGGTGGTGTCGGGCGTGGGTGAATCGAAGAGATCCCCTGCCACCAGCACCAGCTCGGCGTTGTGCAGCCGCACTACGTCGCGGATACGGCCAACAGCATTGATGCGCTCCTGCTGCAGCCGGAAGCGCTTCTGCTCGTCGGCAACCGTGCCGTAGGGCTTGCCGATCTGCCAGTCGGCGGTGTGGATCAGTCGCATCGGGGCTCGCTGGCCTGCTGGAGATCACTGTCCCACCCATCCTTGGGATGGGAAGCGTTTGTCATGCGAACGACGGGCAACCGGCCGGGACCCTGTGCATGCGATCAAGATTGGGCAAGTCCAGGGCCAGCCATGTCCGTACCGACACCCCAGCAGCTAATCGAGCTGAATAAGGCGCTGTTGTGCGACCCGGCTGCAATCGACGACCACACAGTGCTGTCATTCCTGGCCGAAGGGGATCCCAGCCTGCGATTTCTCTGCCCACTTGCCCGGGCATTGGTTCAGCTTGTTCACGCAAAATGTGATGCTGTCTCCGCGCAGGCGGCGCTGGACAGTTGCTGGCTGGTGGATGATTCAGCTGTCAACAGATCAGAAGACTGGGAGCCTGGTGACAATCAGGAAGTAGTCGAGTTGGTTGAGCACTGCCTGAATGTTGATTTTAAAGGGCAAACGATTCCATTGCTCTTCCACTCCGAAGCTGACCTGCTTTATTGTTCAGAGGAATACAAGGAACATATCGTTGCTGCGACAATAGGGGATCTGCTTTCTGAGCAGGGTGACCTATCACTCGTCGACTCTTCGCATCATCTCGTTGACTGGCTCACGCAGCATGCCGGTCCTCCAGTTGCGCGGCCGGAGGGAGAGGATGAGCCGCTGTGCTCGATTCACTATCAACTCTGCAGGATTGGCGGCGTTGAAGTTGAAGGCCCGGTAGTCGTGAACGGCTATCACGAGATCAGCATAGAAGGTCTTAATGATCTCTATCAGCAGCGGAGTGATGGCGAATCCTTCTGCTGGTTGCATGCTCTCGACGCTTCGCAGGCCGAGCAGTTGGACATAGCTGCTGCTGCGACTGCAGCATCAAATCCTCACGGTAGCGATACCCCTCAGTCCTATCCTTCATGGGTTTCGCCAGAAGCGGACGTTGAAGCCTGTTGGCTCTCAGCTGAGCAACTGCAGGAGAGCTACGCCTATGGACGACGGTTACGGCCGGGGAATCGGCCGATTCACTTAGAGCTGGGTTGTGGCTTGGACTGGGACCCAAGGCATGACAACGAGCAATGTCCTGATGAGGAGTTGAAAGAAGGGAATATGACGTTCTCTGATGGGCACGGACCTCTGATCAGTATTGCGATTGATTCAGAGGCGGGGGACATGCCGGATGAACTCAAACGACTGAGCCCTTACCTTCTCAGGCTTGCGGAGATTGCATCAGTCGGCAAAGCCGATTGAGTTGCTCAACGTTGTTAATACTGTTGCTGATGCCGGTGGCTAGATGGGGGGATCCAACCACGATGGACAAGCACTGAGCGCGACTGATAGCCACATTGAGTCGGTGGGGGTCGAGCAGGAAGTCCAGGCCCCTGGGCGCCGACTCACCATCGCTTGCAGTCAGAGAATGGATGGCTACCGGTGCTTCCTGGCCCTGAAACTTATCGACAGTGCCGATGCGTGCCCTTTCTCCCAGCACCCGCTTGAGACGGTTCACTTGTATGTTGTAGGGGGCAGTAATCAGGATGTCGTTGGGGGCAATGACGCCGTCCTCGGTTGTCATCTGTCCGTTGCGCATCTGGGCGCGCTGATAGGGCTTGCCGAGTAGCTGCTCCACCAACATGGCGATAGCCACCACCTCCTCATCGCTGCCGGTGCTGTTGCCCTTGTGTTCCACTGGCTTGAAGACCAGACCCTGATGCTGGCCGCTCCACAGAATTCGGTTGGCTTCGTTGGCGCTGCTTGCCTGCAGCTGCCCTTCGTAGAACAGCTCCGACACCACGCATGTCAGTACGGGGGGCATGCGCCAACTGGTGGCCAGGAACACACCGCGATCGGGTGGCACCACCGCCTGGCCTGACATCACGTAATCGAGGCAGCTGAGGCCGCTGTCGTCGGGGTGGGCTGCACGAATGGGTTGACTGAGCTGCTGTTGATCACCGACCACCAGGATGTTGCGGGCGCAACGGGCCATCGCCAGCAGGTTGGCCAAGGACACCTGGCCGGCTTCATCGATCACCAAGAGATCGAACGGCGCGTCATCGTC
>CALJTZ010000203.1 GCA_937975655.1 uncultured Synechococcus sp.
AGGACGTCCTCAGCCTGGGCAAGGACGGCGATCTGGTGGATGTGGCCCCTGGCTACGCCCGCAACTTCCTGCTGCCCCAGGGCAAGGCTGTTCCGGTGACTCCCGCCGTGATGCGCCAGGTGGAGCACCGCCGCGCCAAGGAAGCTGAGCGCCAGGCTGCCCTCAAGGCCGAGGCCGTGGCCTTCCGCACCGCCCTGGACACCATCGGCCGCTTCACGGTGAAGAAGCAGACCGGCGGCGACGACGTGCTGTTCGGCACCGTGACCAACGGCGACGTGGCCGAGGCCATCGAATCCGCCACCAAGAAGGAAGTGGATCGCCGCGACATCATCGTTCCCGAAATCCACCGCACCGGCAACTACAAGGTGCAGGTGAAGCTGCACTCCGAAGTCACCGCTGAGATCAACCTGGAAGTGGTGAGCCACTGAGCGCACCCGACCTCAGCGTCAGCCCACTCCCCCAGCTGATCCCCGGGGGCTTGAGCACCTGCCTGGTCGCCCCAGAATGACAGCCCCCATGCCGTCAGGCCCCTTGGGTCTGGCGGCGTTTTGTTGGATCCCTCCGCATCCCGAGCAGCCCAGCCCACCATGGTGAGCGTTCCCCTGGCCAATTCAGATGAAAGCCGGGGGCGCCTGGGTAACCGGGGCCGCCAGCGGGAGGAGGCGAACTTCGAGGCCCTGCCCGATTCGGTGCCGCCCCAGAACCTGGAGGCCGAAGAGGCCGTGCTGGGCGGCATCCTGCTCGACCCGGATGCCATCGGCCGCGTGGCCGATGTGCTGCGACCGGAGGCCTTCTATCTCAGTGCCCACCGGGAGATTTACCGCACCGCCCTGATGCTGCACAGCCAGGGCAAACCCACCGACCTCACCGCCATGACCGCCTGGCTGGCGGATACCGGCGCCCTGGAGAAGGTGGGCGGCAGCAACCGGCTGGTGGAACTGGTGGAGCGCACCCTCTCCACCGCCTCCATCGACCAGGTGGCCCGCCTGGTGATGGACAAATTCCTGCGCCGCCAGCTGATCCGCTCCGGCAACGAAGTGATCCAACTGGGCTTCGACCAGAGCAAGCCCATGGAGCAGGTGCTCGATGAGGCCGAGGCCAAGATCTTCGCCATCAGCCAGGAAAAACCCAGCACTGGCCTCACCCCCACGGCGGAAATCCTCACCGCCACCTTCAACGAGATCGAGAGCCGCTCCCTGGGCACGGCGGTGGCCGGCATCCCGGTGAACTTCTACGACCTGGACGCCATGACCCAGGGTCTGCAGCGTAGCGACCTGATCATCGTGGCCGGCCGCCCCGCCATGGGCAAAACCGCCATCACCCTGAACCTGGCCAAGAACGTGGCCCAGTTGCACAACCTGCCGGTGTGCGTGTTCAGCCTGGAGATGAGCAAAGAACAGCTCACCTACCGCCTGCTGGCCATGGAGGTGGGCATCGAGAGCGGTCGGCTGCGCACCGGCCGGCTCAACCCGGAGGAGTGGCCACTGCTGGGCCAGGGCATCAGCACCCTGGGCCAGATGCCCATCTACATCGACGACAAGCCCAATTCAGGCGTGCTGGAGATGCGCTCGCTGTGCCGGCGGCTGATGGCCGAAAGCGGCAAGGAACTGGGGCTGATCGTGATCGACTACCTGCAGTTGATGGAGGGGTCGGGCTCCGACAACCGGGTGCAAGAGCTCTCCCGCATCACCCGGGGCCTCAAACAGATGGCCCGCGAACTCAACGTGCCGGTGGTGGCCCTCTCCCAGCTCAGCCGTGGCGTGGAGGCCCGCACCAACAAGCGCCCGATGCTCTCAGACCTGCGGGAATCCGGCTCGATCGAGCAGGACGCCGACCTGGTGCTGATGATCTACCGCGACGAGTACTACAACCCCGACACCCCGGACCGGGGCATCACCGAGGTGATCCTCACCAAGCACCGCAACGGCCCCGTGGGCACCGTGAAACTGCTGTTTGAACCCCAGTACACCCGCTTCCGCAACCTGGCAGCACCGGGTGGGCTCTGATCAGGCCTGGCCACCAGCACCCTCCAGGGGCTGGGCCATACATTGAAGCCATGGCCTTCACCGCTCCCCCCACCGAATCCTTTGATGTGATCGTGGTGGGCGGCGGCCATGCCGGCTGCGAGGCCGCCATCACCGCGGCGCGACTGGGGCTGAACACCGCCCTGTTTTCCCTCAACCTGGATCGGATCGCCTGGCAGCCCTGCAACCCAGCGGTGGGCGGACCAGCCAAGAGCCAGCTGGTGCATGAGGTGGATGCCCTCGGCGGCGTGATCGGCCGCCTGGCCGATGCCACGGCCCTGCAGAAACGGGTGCTGAATGCCAGCCGCGGCCCGGCCGTGTGGGCCCTGCGCGCCCAAACCGACAAGCGCCAGTACGCCCGCCAGATGCTGCAGCTGCTGCAGCACAGCCCCAACCTGGCCCTACGCGAGGCCATGGTGACGGGACTGGAGGTGGAGGGGGCAGCAGACGGTGGCAGCCGGATCACCGGCGTGCGGACCTATTTCGGCAGCGTCTACGCCGCGCCGGCCGTGATCCTCACCACGGGCACCTTCCTGGGGGGCCAGATCTGGGTGGGCAGCCAATCGATGCCGGCCGGCCGCGCCGGCGAGCAGCCCGCCGAGGGACTCACCGAGGCCCTGGAGGCCCTTGGGTTCAGCATGGGCCGGCTCAAAACCGGCACCCCCGCCCGGGTGGATCGCCGCAGCGTGGCCCTCGACCAGCTGGAGGAGCAGCCCAGCGATGCCGCCGATCGCTTCTTCTCCTTTGATCCGGCGGCCTGGGTGAGCGATGCGCAGATGAGCTGCCACATCACCCGCACCACGGCGGCCACCCACCAACTCATCCGCGACAACCTGCACCTCACGCCGATCTATGGCGGCTTTATCGACAGCAAGGGCCCCCGCTATTGCCCCTCGATCGAAGACAAGATCGTGCGTTTCGCCGATAAGGAAAGCCACCAGATCTTCCTGGAGCCGGAGGGCCGGGACACCCCCGAGCTCTACATCCAGGGCTTCTCCACCGGCCTGCCGGAACGGCTGCAGCTGGAGCTGCTGCGCACCCTGCCGGGGCTGGAGCACTGCGTGATGCTGCGGCCCGCCTACGCGGTGGACTACGACTACCTGCCCGCCACCCAGCTCAAGCCATCGCTGGAAACCAAACGGGTGCAAGGCCTGTTCAGCGCCGGCCAGCTCAACGGCACCACCGGCTACGAGGAGGCCGCCGCCCAGGGGCTGGTGGCCGGCCTCAACGCCGCCCGGCAGGTGCGCGGCCAGTCCGCGGTGCACTTCCCCCGCGAGGGCAGCTACATCGGCACGATGATCGACGACCTGATCACCAAGGACCTACGCGAGCCCTACCGCGTACTCACCAGCCGCAGTGAATACCGGCTGGTGCTGCGGGGCGACAACGCCGACCGTCGCCTCACCCCCCTGGGCCGCGACCTGGGTCTGATTGATGACCGCCGCTGGGACCTCTACACCCGCAAGCAGGAGGCGATCGAGGCCGAGAAGCACCGGCTCGAAACGGTGCGTCTCAAGGGCAGCGACCCTGCGGCCCCAGCGGTGGAGGCCGCCACCAGCGCGCCCATCAAGGGCTCCATCACCCTGGCCGACCTGCTGCGGCGCCCCGGCTTCCACAGCACCGACCTGGTGCAGCACGGCCTGGCCGACGCCCAGCTCCCCCAGGACGTGCGCGAGGGGGCCGAGATCGACATCAAATACAGCGGCTACCTGGCGCGCCAGCAGCAGCAGATCAACCAGGTGAAAAAGCAGGAGCACCGCCCCATCCCCGCGGGCGTCCCCTACGCCAGCATCGGCACCCTCTCCAAGGAGGCCCGCGAAAAGCTGGCGGCAGTGCAGCCCCACAGCCTGGGCCAGGCCTCGCGCATCCCCGGGGTCAGCCCCGCCGACATCACCGCCCTGATGCTGTGGCTGGAGCTGGAGGCGCGCCGCCAGCAGCCCCTCGTCAACACCGCAGGCGAGCGATAGGGTGCGCCCACGCCGTTCCCCAATGCCCACACGCCGCTCGTGACCTCCGGCCGCTCGCCCAGCCCCTCACGCGCTCTCTGGGAGTTGAAGGCCGAACAGGTGATGGACCGGGTGTTCAGCAACGCCCTCGGCATACCGGCCCAGGCCGCTCCCGCCGACACCATCGAGGTGGAGGTGCGCGAGGAGACAAGCGCAGCCGCAGGCCCCTCCGGCAGCTGGACCCGCTGGTGGAGCGACAACAAGGCACACCAGCCCAAGCTGCTGCTGGCTGCCGCCGCCGGCTCCATCCTGCTGATCACCGGCGGCACCTCCTTTGCCCTCTGGCGCGGCTGGACCCAGGCCAACCTGGATCTGCGCCAGGAGCGAACCCTGCGGCTGCTGGAGGGCATCCGGGGGCTGGGCAGCGCAGCAGCCCCCGCCGCCACGGCGCCAACCACCACCAACGCGGATGCCGGCCTGCCACCGCCGCCACCACCCAGTGAGCCCTGGATCGAGGAGCTCAGCCAGCTGCCCGCAGGGGAGTCGCCAGGTGGCGCGCCACCCCTGAGGGTGCCCGTGAGCGGCACCCTCAATGCCTCAGCTCCGCCGGCCACCGCCAGCGCAGCCAGCAGCAGCGGTGGGGCCGCTGCTGCCGGTGGGGGAAGCCTGCCGGAATTGCTGGGGGTGGTGCAGATTCCCGGCAAACCCGGGTCGGCGATCTTCCAGGTGGGAGGCAGCTCCACCAATGCCCTGGTGGGCGAAGGCATCGGCAGCAGCGGCTGGCGCCTGCAATCCGCCTCCGGGGATTCGGCCGTGATCGAACGCGCTGGGGTCACCCGACGCATCAGCATCAGCAGTGGCTTCTGAGCTGGAACCTTCGCCATGGGCGCAACCCCCACGCCGCCAGGGCCGCTGTGGCCATCGCCGCGGCCGCTGTGGCAGGCGTCCTATGCCGATGTGGCCAACGCCCAGAGCGGCCGGGACCTGACCGGCCCCTGGCGCTTGCTGTTGCTGGGCGATGGCAGCCCCACCCGCCATCTGCAATCCCTCACCGGACTGCCGGTGGAGGTGGAGGTGATCGCCATGACCGCCGACGCCAACCCCTGCGCTGAAGCCCCCGCCGAAGTGACGGAACTCAAGGCGCCGCTGCTGCGCCGCCAGGTGTGGCTGCGCTGCGGTGAGCAAACCCTGGCCTGGGCAGAGAGCTGGTGGAACCAGGGCGCGGCGGCGGAGCACCTGCAGCAGCGCAACCAGCCCATCTGGAAAAGCCTCATGGCCGAGCGCGCTGAGCTCTATCGGGAGGTGGATGGTCTGGCCCTGGTGGAGGCCCCGTGGCTCGCCGCAGGCCTGGGCAGCACTGGCCCCTTCTGGAGCCGCCACTACCGCTTCTTCCACCAGGGCCGTGCACTCACGGTGATCCGGGAGGTGTTTTCACCGGCCCTGGAGCACTGGCTGGGCCCCGCCGAATCGCGCACCCCAGGCCACACCAATCGTCATGACGATTTGCAAAGACTGTAACGACCGCCTGCAGTTGTGGCTTGACACCTTGCGCGCTTGTGTGCTGCGCCCAGCATGGAGGGCATCCGATCCTGTGATGCCATGGAGGCCACCTCCGCGATCTGGCTCAGCCTCACCGATCTGGGACGCCTTTACGGCATCTCCGCTGTGCACTGCGGCCGCCTGCTCAGCCAGGCCGGGCTCCGGGCCCGTGATGGGCAACCCAGCCAGCGCGCCCTACAGCAGGGCCAGGCCTTCGTGCGACATCCCCAGCACAGCCATCGCCATGCCCTCTGGAACCGGGAAGGCTGCCGCCCCAGCCTCGAGGCCAGCGGCCTGCGCCCTGTGCACCAGGCCACGCTGATCCAGCAATGGGCCGACCTGCTCGCCGCCCTCAGCGAGGGCTCCCCCTCCATCAGCACCTCGGCGGCCCAGATGGCTGAGGAACTGCCCGGCGACCTGGTGGAGCCGGTGAATCAACAGCTGCGGGAGCTGGGCTGTGGTTTTCAGGTGCAGGGCCGCCAGCGGCGGACCCCGCGTTCAATCGAACCGACGCCGGCTCGAGCGGGGCACCGCACGGCCGCCCGAGCGGGGCTGATCGGCCAGGGGTGAAGGGGCTACAGGCTGGCGCTGCCAGCGGCTGACGCTGAAGGCATCATCCTCCGGCCAATCGCCGGGGGCAGCTGGCGGGGTCGCGGCGGACAGTTGCGGGGTGGCGCGGCGGGAAATCGCCTCCAGGGGCCGGCGCCCCTGCGACTTCGGAGCGACGGGGGCGGCCTGCGGGGCTGGAGGCTCAGCCCGACGGGGGGCCGGCTGCTCCCAGGGCTCGCGCCAGTCGTCGTCCTCCTCCAGCAGCCAGTCGAGCTTGTTCTCCACCCAGCGGCCCAGGCCATCCAGGCTCGGGCGACCTGCGGCACGGCCCGCGGCTCCCCGAGCCCCAGGACGCGAGCCCGGGCGAGCCCCGGACACGCCGTCCACCAGCTGGCGTCCTGCCGACATCCACTGATCGAGTCGATCCTCGAGGCGTGGGTCGCCGCGACGGGGCATACGGGGTTGATCCACCATGGCCGCAGGCTAGGGACTGCTCAGCGCTCGAGGCGACGGGCCCGTAACCAGCGATCACGCCCCATCCCCAGCACGGCGATCCCCACGCCGCTGAACTGCAGGACCCAGAGAAACGTGGCCATGGGCCGCAACCTAGGCGGCGGCGCTCTCAAACACCAGTTGGTAGCGGGCACTCCAACGACCGCCATGGAAGCGGTCGCAGCAGAAGCGGCAGGCCACGCCCTTCACCCGGCGGCGGTAGGGGGCCACCAGGCCGCAGCCAGGGCAGCGGGCTAGCCAGCGGGGCGCCTGCGCCGGTACAGGGAACCGGTGGCGCACACTCACCTGGAAGCCACTCTGGGCGGCATTGATGGCGGCCATGCGGGCCCGGAAGTGGGGGCCGTGCACTTCCTCCACTTGCAGCACCCGGTGGATCCAGGCGTGGATCATTTCGTGGCACAGCGTGCTGGCGGTGGCCTCCAGGGGCAAGGGCTCCAGCAGGGGGCGCGAGAGCACGATCTCGCTCAGGGCCGTGCCATCGGGCCGGCGGCCAAACCGATACATCCCCGCCGTGCGCCGCAGGCGGCCATCGCTCCAGCGCACGCTCACCAGGCTGACGCCATCGGGGGCCAGCACACCCTCGAAATGCTCGCGGTTCAACCGGTGAAACAGCGGCAACAGCGGAGCAAGGGGCACGCCGGTACACCAAGGCACTCAGGTGTTGCCCATCCTGAACGGTCTTTCCATAGTTGTGACAGGGAACGCTTCCGAACCGCCATGGCCCGCACCACCCGCTCCGCTGGCCTCGACCTGATGAGCCCCTTCATCTACACCGGTGAAGGCAGCAGCACCACCAGCGCCGGTCTCTACGACCAGTTCGGACTCCAGGGGATCAAGGGGGGTGACAGCCAGGGCACCTTCCTGATCACCGGCACCAGTGGCAGCCAGGGGGTGATCTACAACGGCCCGATCGACCACGCCATGAGCATCAACGGCAGCGGCAGTGGCAGCTGGACCGTGATGAACGTGCCGGCCAGCTTCGAGGCCAGCTCCACCAGCATCTATGGGGTGGACAACCTGGGCGGGGGCAACGTGGACCTGGTGGGCTCCTACGTCGCCGCCACGGCCAACAGCGACGGCCAGTTCCCCCGCATCGGCTTCTACTACAGCGGTCCGATCAGCTCAACCCCAGACACTGCCAACTATCAGAGCTATCAGGCCAGCGACCCACTCACCGGTAAGCCCGCCACCTTCACCTACATCCACAGCGTGGATGGGGGCCTGGCCGTGGGTAAATACGACTTCCTCGGCGACGGCAACCCCGCGGGCAAGCCCTTCATCATCGATACGGTCACCGGCGGTCAGACGGCGATCACCTATCCCAGCAGCACCAAGACCAGCACCGCCTATGGCATCTGGTCCAACGGCGGCGACAGCTACACCATTGCCGGCGGCGTGGGCCTGAGCAACACCCGTGAGGGCGATGGGCGCTACGGAGAGCCCCTGGGCAAGGCAACCCTGATCGATTACAACTCCAGCTCCGGCCGCTTCGACCACTACCGCAGCTACGCCTTCACCAAAACCAACGCCCTGCCCAAGGCGATGCGCAAGCAAGCCGTGGTGACCCACTTTGAGGGCATCTGGTCCAACGGTGAAGGCCGCTACAAGTTGCCCGCCACCATCGCCACCGCCGATGGCGAACTCACGGCCGCCGCTCTGGCCACGGTGAAACGCCGCAGCGACGGCAGCTTTGGCCAGGCCCGCTGGACCCTGTTCGACCTCCCCGCCAGCGCCATCAGCACCAACGACTCGGTGTACGGCGACGCCAACGTGGGCGTGGCCATCTACGGCGGGCAGGCCGGTGCCAGCAACTACGCCGGCCTGCTGGGGTAAACCACACCGCCGCAGCTGGGGGTTGTCCTGCAGAATCAGCCGACTGTTCACCTCCCGTCGAGCTGCCCATGGACTGGGGTATCACCCGTGAGATCGGCACCAAGGCCCTGGCGGCCGGCGCCGGATCCCTGCTGCTCTTCTGGACGGTGAATGCCGTGAAGTTGGTGCTGAATGCCCGCGGCATCAACCCGGTGATCAAGCAGTTCTTCACCCAGGTGGCCTCCGGCCGCATCGATGCGGCCTACCTGATCACCACCAAGAACTACCGCTCCCACGTGAACCGCAAGCAGTTCCTGCAGTTCCTGGCGGGCCTGAAACTGAACAAGTACAACAACCTCAAATCGGGCCGCCCCCGCATTCAGGAGGACCAGATCATCCTCACGGTGAAACTCAAGGCGGAGAACAACGAGGAGCTGCCGCTCGACTTCACCTTTGTGAAGGTGGAAGACGACTGGCGCATCGATCGCATCCAGAAGCTCGCCGCCGCCTGATCCGGCGTGGGTGCTGCCATCGCTGATCACCGCGCCCGGGCCCAGGAACTGCGCCGCCTGCTGCAGCGAGCGGCCCACGCCTACTACGTGCTGGATGCTCCCGAGATGGAGGATCCGGTGTACGACCGGCTCTACCGCGAGCTGCTGGACCTCGAGGCCGCCCATCCCGAGCTGATCCGCCCAGACAGTCCTACCCAGCGGGTGGGCGGGACCCCAGCCGAGGGGTTCACGAGCGTGGCCCACCGCATCGGCCTGCTGAGCCTTGACAATGCCTTCAGCACCGACGATCTGGAAGCCTGGTACAGCCGCCTGCTCAAGGTGCTCGATCGCGAGCCAGGCACACCGCTGCCCATGGTGGGGGAGCTCAAGATCGACGGCAACGCCCTGGCCCTCAGCTACGAGCAGGGTCTGTTGGTGCGGGCCGCCACCCGGGGCGATGGCGAACGGGGCGAGGACATCACCGCCAACGTGCGCACGATCCAGAGCGTGCCGCTGCGGCTGCAGCTGGACCACCCGCCGGCCTGGGTGGAGGTGCGCGGCGAGGCCTTCATTCCCGATGGCACCTTCGCCGCCATCAATGCCGAACGGCAGGCCCGCGGCGAGGCCCTCTTTGCCAACCCCCGCAATGCCTGCGCCGGCACCCTGCGCCAGCTGGATCCGCGGGTGGTGGCCTCGCGCCGGCTCGACTTCTTCGCCTACACCCTGCACCTGCCCAACGACTGGCAGCCAGCCCCCGGCGATCCGCCGCGGCCCAGCGGCCAGTGGCAAAGCCTGGAGTGGCTGCAGGCCGCCGGCTTCAAGGTGAACCCCAACGCCGAACTGCTGCCGGATCTGGCCGCCGTTGAGGCCTTCTTCAGCCGGTGGGACACGGGCCGGCGCAGCCTGCCCTATGCCACCGACGGCGTGGTGGTGAAACTCAACGACCTGCGCCTTCAGGACGCGGCCGGCTTCACCCAGAAGGCCCCCCGCTGGGCCATTGCGCTCAAGTACGCCGCAGAAGAGGCCCCCAGCCGGCTGCTGCGGCTGGCCTGTCAGGTGGGACGCACGGGGGTGGTGACCCCCGTGGCCGAGTTCGAGCCGGTGCCCCTGGCCGGCACCACGGTGAGCCGCGCCACCCTCCACAACGAGGACGAGCTGCGCCGGATCTGGAGCCAGCCCGAGACCCGCAAGCAGATGCTGGGCCGCCTGGCGGATAAGGGATTCCCCCTGGAGCAACTCCACCAGATGCAGAAGGTCATCGATGCGGACAACTGCGACCTCTTCGACGTGCTGGCCTACGTGGCCTTTGCCCTGCCCACCGAAACCCG
>CALJTZ010000204.1 GCA_937975655.1 uncultured Synechococcus sp.
TCGGGCCAACCCTTGGCCATTCAGCCTTCCAACACCACCCGCGCCATTCAAAAAGCGCAAGAGGTCGACCAAAAGCTCAGCAGCTGGATCGACACCTGGAACCCCTACACCCCCGAAAAGCTGGCAGACAAAGGCCTCAAGCCCGTGGAGGTGGAAGAGTCCGACATTCGTCGCGGCGCTGCGCGCTGGTTCTTGGGTTTCTTTGCGGTGTTCTTGGTGTGGGCCATCTTTGCGCCCATCGATGCCGGTGTCACCGTGCAGGGCACGGTCACCGGCTCGCTCATCAACGGCGGCAGCGGCGCCGATCACCTGCAGCACGCTCCAGCCCAGTCGCAGCTGGGCCCAGAGCGCCAGGGCCACCCCCAGGGCTGCAGCGGGATTGAAGGCACCGGAGGGCCACAGCACCGGCCCAGCGAAAAACACAGCCAGGCTGGCAATCACGCCCACCACCGCCGCCGTGATCGCCGTGAGGGGAGCGCCCAGGCGTAGATCGCCTCGGCTGGCTTCCACCAGGGGAGCCCCAGCCAGGATGAACCCGAACGACGGAAGGAAGGTGAACCACACCGTCACCAAGGCGGCGGCCACGGCAAGGGGCCAGCTGCCGGCACTGGTGCTCCAGCCGCCCATAAAGCCCACGAAGGCCACCACCATGATCAACGGGCCTGGGGTGGTTTCCCCCAGGGCCAACCCATCCAGCATCTGATCGGCCGAGAGCCAGCTGAACTGCTCCACGGCGCCCTGGGCCACGTAGGGAAGCACCGCATAGGCGCCGCCGAAGCTCAGCAACGCCACCCGGGTGAAGAAGCGCGCCATCACCGCCAGCGTGCCGTTCCAACCTCCCACCGCCACCAGAGCGGCCAGGGGCAGCAGCAGGGCGATGGCCCACACCAGCAGGGTGGTGGCCAGGCGGCGGCGGGAGAAGCGGGCGTGTTCAGGGGTGGGGGTGAAATGGTCGTGCAGGGCAGGGGCGGCAGCAGCCGCTCCGGGGGCGGTCAGCGCCGCGGGCTGGCGAGGCCGCAGCCACAAGGGCCTCAGCTGGGCTGTGATCGCACCCACAACTCCCGCAGTGATCACCACCAGCGGGTAGGGGATGCGCAGCAGGGCCAGGGAAAGGAAGGCAGCCACAGCCAGGCCGATCAGCAGCGGCGTGTGCAGGATGCGCCGCCCTACGCGCCAGGCCGCCATTAGCACGATGGCCAGCACGGCCGGCTTGAGTGCCGCAAACACCCCGGCCAGCAAGGGCAGCTCACCCCAGGTGACGTAGAGGCTGGACAGGGCCAGCAACACCAGCACCGAGGGGGCCAGAAACAACCCACCGGCGATCAAGCCACCTGGCACCCCGTGCATCAACCAGCCCAGGTAGGTGGCCAGCTGGGTGGCCTCCGGGCCCGGCAGCAGCATGCAGTAGTTGAGGGCATGCAGATAGCGCTGCTCGGAGAGCCACCGGCGACGCTCCACAAGCTCGCGATGCAGCAGAGCGATCTGGCCTGCGGGCCCGCCGAAGCTCACCAGCCCCAGCCGCAACCAGAAGCGCGCGGCCTCGGCGAGGGAGACAGGCTGCGTGCCGCTCATGCAGCGGGACCAGGCACGGCCACCGCCTCCATGGGAACCGGGCGCACGCCATGGCGACGGCGCTCCTGCAGCGCACCGGCGCAGAAGAACAGGGATTCACCGGCCAGAAAGGGCTGCCAGTGCTCGTCGGTGGTGAGCGGCTCGGTGCTGAGGATCGTCACCACGTCGTTGGCCGTGGTGAGCACAGAGAAATCCACCTGCAGCGGCGGATCCGCCAGCGTGGCGCTGTGAAAGGGGGCCCGGCGTGTAAGCCAGTGCAAGCGGCTGGTGGCGGTGGCGAACAGCCACTGGCCATTGCTGATGAAGGCATTGAAGGTGCCCCGTTCGGCGAGCTCAGCAGCGCAGCGGTGCAGCTGCTCAAACACCAACAGCCCATCGAGAGGATCCACACCGGATTGATCGAGCTGCTCGAGGATCCAGCAAAAAGCCGCCTCGCTGTCGGTGGAGCCGAACGGGCGGTAGCGATCCCCCATGGGAATCTCTCCACTGAGGTTGCCGTTGTGGGCGAACACCCAGGTTTGCCCCTGCCAGCTGCGGGCGAAGGGGTGGCAATTTTCCAGAGCCACGGATCCCTGGGTGGCCTTGCGGATGTGAGCGATGCTCACCAGGGCCTTGGGCGAACGCTCCGCCAGCTGCTCGGCCAGGCCAGAAAAGGCGGCAGGAGCGTCCTCCCGGATCAGATTGAGCCCGGAGCCATCGGGGGTGAAACTGGCCAAGCCCCAGCCATCGGCATGTTCGCCGCAGGCACCTCCGCGACGGCTGAGCCCGCGAAAGGAAAACCCCATGTCGGTGGGGGTGTTGGCATTGAGGGCCAGCAGTTCACACATGCGAATCAGCGCGACTTGGCAAACCGGCGGTCCGAGAAGCCGACATTGTCGGAGAACCCCTGCTTCACCGGCACAAAACGCCTCTGGACCCGCTCCCACTCGATGGGATTGGTGAGCCGGAAACCCTCGTCGGCGAAGGGCGGCTGGGACTCGGCGGCCTTGCAGATGTTCAGCACCGGCAGCACAAAGGGCGCCCTGAGATCTCCGGTTTCCGGGGCATCCTTGGGCAGGTTCGCGACGTTCTTGACCACGTTGGTGACGTAAGCCTCAACCTGCTGCTGGCTGCTACCAGCCTGGCTCACCGAAGCCCATACCCTCGCTCTTGAGCTCCTGCGCAGTCCTGGCCTTCCAAGCGATCGCTGCGCCAGGCTGGGTGGATGCCCTGGACGCCCTACGCCGACTGGATCTTCACGGTGGTGAGCACCGGCAGCATCCTGCTGATTGCCTGGCTCGTCCTGCGGCCCAAGCCCTGAGGGCAATGCCCCACCGGCCCCACCCACCTCAACCGGCGCGGGTAGCGATCAAGACAGCCGTGCGGGGTCGGCAGTGATCAAGCCCCACTCCAGCAGGCAAGCGATCAACAGCGCGATCACTCCCAAGGCCGAGGCCGAGCGCAACAGGCGGCTGAGCAGAAGAGCGCGGAAGGGAATCATGGGGTCATCCAAGCCGAATTCAGGGGTGGCACCGGCATCAGTGCCTGATCTCTGACGGCAGTGCTGCAACGGTGTCGCAACCGGTCTGCAGGGTTTCACGCTCCATGGCGCAGACGGCCTGCCCAGGAAGCCGACCAGGACTACCGCCTGCTAGT
>CALJTZ010000205.1 GCA_937975655.1 uncultured Synechococcus sp.
GCGGCGCGGGCGGCGGCGGCGCGGCCACCGCGGCCAACCCGGGCGGCCGGGTGCGGGCGGTGATCACCCCGCGTGTGCCGGCGGAGCCGGCGCCGGCTGCGGCCGATGGTTCCGGCCTGAAGTCCTCGCCCAGCCTCGGGGACCGGCGTTGAGCGTCACGCTCGACAGCCCCGCGGCCAGTCCGGCCGCACCGGCTGCCGCTGCCGGCAGCCGGCTGGAAGTCGACGGCCTGCAGAAGCGCTACGGCTCGCGCCAGGTCATCAAGGACGTGCACCTGGCCGTCGGCCCCGGCGAGGTGGTCGGCCTGCTGGGCCCCAACGGCGCGGGCAAAACCACCACGTTCAATCTGGTCACCGGGTTGCTGCGTCCCGATCAGGGTGAGGTGCTGATGGATGGCCAGTCGGTCGCCGCCCTGTCGATGCCGGACCGGGCACGCCTTGGCATCGGCTACCTGCCCCAGGAGGCCAGTGTGTTCCGCACCTTGAACGTGCGCGACAACCTGATGCTTGCCTTGCAGGAGAGCCGCACACCGCGAGCCCTCTGGCGGGAACGGGTGGAACAGCTGGTGGATGAATTCCATCTGCGGCCGTTTGTGCATCGCCGCGGCTTCCAGCTCTCCGGAGGTGAGCGGAGGCGTTGCGAAGTAGCCCGTGCCCTGGCCGTGGGTGAACAAGGCCCCCGCTATCTGCTCCTGGATGAGCCCTTCGCCGGTGTGGATCCCCTGGCCGTTGCCGACCTGCAGGGCCTGATCGGTCGGCTGCGAGAGCGCGGCATGGGGGTGCTGATCACCGATCACAACGTGCGCGAGACCCTCTCCATCACGGATCGGGCCTACATCCTCACGGAGGGCAGCATTCTGGCCAGCGGCCCATCGCGGGAGATGGCCAATGATCCCCTGGTGCGACGCCATTACCTCGGCGAGGGTTTTCGGTTGTGAGTGTGAGCCCAACGTCTTTGCCGCTGCCCCTGCAGCGCGCCGTGAACACCCTGCAACGCCAGTGGCAGCGCCTGCCGCTGATGGATCGTTGGCTCGGTAGTGAACTGACCGGGCCACTGCTGTTCGGCATCGCCGCCTTCACCGCCGTCTCCCTCTCCGTGGGCGTGGTGTTTGAGTTGGTGCGCAAGGTGGCGGAGGCCGGTTTGCCCTTCCTGGCGGCGGGCCAGGTGCTGGGCTTGCGGTTACCCGGCTTCCTGGTGCTCTCGTTTCCGATGGCCACCCTGATGGCCACCCTGCTGGCCTACAGCCGCCTTTCCAGCACCAGCGAGCTCACGGCGCTGCGCAGCGTGGGGGTGGCCACCTGGCGGATGGTGATGCCGGGTTTAGTGCTGGCGGCCTTGATGAGCCTGCTCACGTTTGTGTTCAACGACGCCATCGTGCCCAGCGCCAATCTGGCTGCCTCCAACACCCTCGACCGCTCCCTGGGCAAGGCGGTGGCGGCAGAAAAAGGAAAGAACGTGGTGTATTCCCGCTATGGACGCATCCGCACGCGGGCCAATCCCAACGATTCGATCCCGGGGCTGTCCCAGTTGTTCTATGCCCGCGAATTCAAGCAGGGGCAGATGAATGAGGTCACCGTTCTGGATTTCTCCCGGGAGGGTCAGCAGCAGATGTTGATTGCTGAGAAAGGGGTCTGGGATGAGACCCGCAGCATGTGGGAGTTTCGTAAGGGCCGGATCGTGAATATCGACTCCGCCAACAAGACCACCACCTCCGCCGATTTTGATCGCTATTACTACCCGTTCACCAGTGCCCCCCGGGATGTGGGCAAGCTGCCCAGCGATGCCGCCC
Source organism: uncultured Synechococcus sp. (assembly GCA_937975655.1). GTDB lineage: Bacteria > Cyanobacteriota > Cyanobacteriia > PCC-6307 > Cyanobiaceae > Vulcanococcus. Next base: position 1,790 of record CALJTZ010000205.1, read on the forward strand.
AGATGACAGTGGCCCAGGCCCTCGAGGCCGAGCAGTTGCTGGAGGATTCCGGTGATCTCAAGGAGGCCCGCAGACTGCGGGTTCGCATCCAGGAGAAGTTCGCCTTTCCCGCCATCTGCCTGGTGTTTGGCCTGATCGGCAGCAGCCTGGGGGTGCGACCCAATTCACGCACCAGCCGCAGCCAGGGTTTCGGCATCAGCGTGCTGCTGATCTTTGGCTACTACCTGATGTCCTTCATCTTCAGCTCCCTGGGCGTGAAGGGCACCCTGCTGCCGTTCTTCGCCGCCTGGACCCCTGTGCTGATCGGCTTGGCCGGTGGACTTGTGTTGCTCAAGCAGGCCAGCCGCTAAACCCCGCTGTGCCGCGGCAGACTGACCCCCTCATCCAGACCTCACCTCTCCAACCCTGTGACCGATCCGGTTCTGCTGCTGGGCCTGGGCGCCTTTGCCCTGTTGCTGCTGGCCCTGCCCCTGTCCTTCTGGAGTGTCAGCGGCGCTGGCAAGGGCAGCAGTGTGGTGCGGCTGCTGGTGGCTGGCGCCAACCTCGCCCTCACGGCCCAGCTGGTGCTGCGCTGGTGGCAGTCCGGCCACTTCCCGATCAGCAACCTCTACGAGTCCCTCTGTTTCCTGGCCTGGGCCTCCACCCTCACCCAGTTGCTGGTGGAGCGCTCCTATCCCTCCCCCTTGGTGGCGGCAGCCGCAACACCGATTGGCCTGGGTTGTGTGGCCTTTGCCAGTTTCGCCTTGCCCGATCAGCTCCAGCAGGCTGCCCCGCTGGTGCCGGCCCTGCGGTCCAGCTGGCTGATCATGCATGTGAGCGTGATCATGGTGAGCTACGCAGCCTTGCTGGTGGGCTCCCTGCTCTCGGCTGCCGTGTTGGTCACCGATCGCGGCCAATCCCTGGAATTGCGCAGCAGCTCCATCGGCAGTGGTGGCTACCGCCAGGCCCAGCTGGCCGCCGATGGCGGGGCTGCCGGGCTCAACCTGTCCAGTAGCAGCATCTCCCTGAGCGAGCAGCTGGACAGCCTCAGTTATCGCACCATCACCGTCGGCTTCCTGCTGCTGTCGATCGGGATCGTGAGTGGTGCCGTGTGGGCCAATGAGGCCTGGGGCAGCTGGTGGAGCTGGGACCCGAAGGAAACCTGGGCTCTGATCTGCTGGCTGGTCTACGCCGCCTATCTGCACACCCGCCTCAGCCGTGGTTGGCAAGGTCGCCGGCCGGCTCTGGTGGCTGTGGCCGGTTTTGTCGTGATCTGCGTCTGTTACATCGGCGTGAACCTGCTGGGCATCGGCCTGCACAGCTATGGCTGGTTCCTGAGCTGAACCCTCGCTCACACCGCGGCATGGCCGCAAAAAAGGGGGGCTAGGCCCCCCTTTTTCATTCGTCCGCCCTGCTCAGGACCGCGATCAGGCAGCCACGGCCACGGGGCGCTTGCTGTTGCGGATGCCGGTGATGGCGTCGGCGTAGCTGGGCTGGTTGAACACGCCGGAGCCACTCACGATGGCGTTGGCTCCCGCCTCGATCACCTTCCAGGCGTTCTCGGCCTTGATGCCACCGTCCACCTCGATCCAGGGGTCGAGGCCGCGCTCATCACACATGCGGCGTAGGTCGCGGATCTTCTGCACCTGGTTCTCGATGAAGCTCTGGCCGCCAAAGCCAGGGTTCACGCTCATCACCAGCACCAGATCGCACAGCTCCAGGCAGTACTCGAGGGTGTCGAGCGGGGTGCTGGGGTTGAGCACCGCGCCGGCCATCTTGCCGAGATCCTTGATCTGGGCGAGGTTGCGGTGCAGGTGGGGGCATGCCTCCACCTGGACGGAAATGATGTCCGCACCCGCCTTGGCGAAGTCGGCCACGTACTTCTCCGGCTCCACGATCATCAGGTGCACGTCCAGGGGCTTCTGGGTCACCGGGCGCAGGGCCTCCACAATCAGGGGACCGATGGTGATGTTGGGCACGAAGCGGCCGTCCATCACATCCACGTGGATCCAGTCAGCACCGGCCTCATCAACGGCGCGAACGTCCTCACCCAGGCGGGAGAAGTCGGCCGAGAGGATCGACGGAGAGATCACCAGGGGCTTGGTGCTCATGGAGAGTCCTGCGGGGCGAAGGGAGTGAGGAATTGTAGGAATTCGCCTGAACGCGAGTTCTGGCGGGCCTGCGCGGCCACCACTGATACAGTGAGCGGCGCTCAAAGCCTGAGAGCCCCTGCAGCCGCTGGAAGCTGAGCCCCACAGCCCGCTCCCCGCCGCTTCGGCACCGCTCCCCCGCTCAAGCCCCTTCCCCCCGCCGGACTGCTGTGGATCGCACCCTTATCCAGGAAATTCTCGAGGTCGTCGAACAGGCCGCCATCGCCTCTGCTGAGCTGACCGGCCTGGGCAAGAAGGACGAGGCCGATGCCGCCGCTGTGGAGGCCATGCGCAAGCGCATGGGGCAGATCCAGATGCAGGGCCGCATCGTGATCGGCGAAGGCGAGCGCGACGAAGCTCCGATGCTGTACATCGGCGAGGAAGTGGGCAGCGGCACCGGCCCTGGTGTGGACTTTGCGGTGGATCCCTGCGAGGGCACCAACCTCTGCGCCAACAGCCAGCGCGGTTCCATGGCTGTGCTGGCCGCCTCGGACCGCGGTGGCCTGTTCAATGCCCCCGACTTCTACATGAAGAAGCTGGCCGCTCCCCCGGCTGCCAAGGGCAAGGTGGACATCCGCAAGTCGGCCACCGAGAACATTCAGATTCTCAGCCAGTGCCTTGGTCTCGCCGTGAGCGAGCTCACCATCGTGGTGATGGACCGCGCGCGCCACAAGGACCTGATCGCCGAGATCCGTGCCACAGGTGCCCGGGTTCAGCCCATTTCCGACGGTGACGTGCAGGCCGCCATTGCCTGCGGTTTCGCCGGCACCGGCACCCACTGCCTGATGGGCATTGGCGCCGCTCCCGAAGGTGTGATCTCCGCCGCCGCCATGCGGGCCCTGGGTGGCCACTTCCAAGGTCAGCTGGTGTATGACCCCGCCGTGGCTCAGACCTCCGAGTGGGCCGACTACACCAAAGAAGGCAACATTGCCCGCCTCAACGAGATGGGCATCACCGATGTGGACAAGATCTACGAGGCCGAGGAGCTGGCCTCTGGTGAGAACGTGGTGTTCGCCGGCAGCGGCATCACCGACGGCCTGCTGTTCCACGGCGTGAAGTTCGAGAAGGACTGCACCCGTACCAGCTCCCTGGTGATCAGCACCCTGGACAACACGGCACGCTTCACCAACACCATCCATATCAAGGACGGTGCCCAGAGCATCGCGCTGAGCTGAGTTCATCCCCTAATCAGCGCTATCGAGGTCTGCCTCCATGCACATCGCCGTCGTCGGCCTGAGCCACCGCACGGCCCCGGTGGAAATCCGGGAACGCCTCAGCATCGCTGAGCAGACCATGGAGGACTCCCTCCAGAAGCTGCGGGCGGATGAGCAGGTGCTGGAGGCCTCGATCCTCAGCACCTGCAATCGGCTGGAGATCTACACCCTGCTGCGCCATCCGGAGCAGGGTGTCTCCGCTGTGGGATCGTTCCTGAGCGACCATTCGGGACTCGACCTTGGGGAGCTCACTCCCCATTTGTTCACCTACCACCACGAGGAAGCCGTCGCCTGCTTCGAAAAAGCCGTCGCCGCCGATCCCAGCTGCGCCATGGCTCATTGGGGCATCGCCTACGCCGTTGGCCCCAACTACAACTACCCCTGGGTGTTGATGGACCCCGCCGGCAA
>CALJTZ010000206.1 GCA_937975655.1 uncultured Synechococcus sp.
CGCTCTTCCGATCTGGCTCTCCGCGAAGCTGAAAAAGGTTTGGGACGAGGCGGTCGCGAAGAACGCGAAATACGAGGCCGAGGTGCTGCGCGGGGGCCAGTACATCGGCGGGCCGGCGATCGGGATCTTTGAGCAGGCCTTTGCCGCAGCCTGCGGCGTGCCCCATGCGGTGGGCTGCAACAGCGGCACCGATGCCCTGATCCTGGCGCTGCGGGGCCTGGGCATTGGCCCCGGCGATGAAGTGATCACCTGCTCGTTCAGTTTTTTTGCCACCGCTGAGGCCATCAGCGCCGTGGGAGCCACCCCGGTGTTTGTGGATGTGGAGGAGAGCTCCTATCTGATCAATCTCGATCAGGTGGAAGCCGCCATCACTCCGGCCACCAAGGCCCTACTGCCGGTGCACCTGTTCGGCCGCCCGGTGGACATGCAGCGGGTGTGCGCCATCGCCCAGCGCCACAACCTCAAGGTGGTGGAGGATTGCGCCCAGGCCAGCGGCGCCAGCTGGGCCGGCCGCCCCGTGGGCAGCTGGGGCGATGTGGGCTGCTTCAGTTTCTTCCCCACCAAGAACCTCGGCGGGGCCGGTGATGGCGGCGCGGTGACCTGCCACGACGCCACCCTCGCCAAGACCATGCGGGAGCTCGCGGTGCATGGCATGCCCCGCCGCTACCTGCACACCTCCCTCGGCTACAACAGCCGCCTCGATGCCATCCAGGCCGCGGTGCTGAACGTGAAGTTGCCCCATCTGGAGGGCTGGATCAGCAAGCGCCGCAACGTGGCCTCCACCTACCGCCAGGGCCTGGTGGAAGCGGCCTGCATTCACCTGCCGGAAGCCGGCCCCGATGGGCACAGCTGGAATCAATTTGTGGTGCGCGTGCCCCAGTGCGGCAGTGCGGCCGCCTGTGGCGGCAGCTGCAGCCCCTCCAGCGACAGCGCCGATTACGCCCTACCCGAGGCCTGCTGCCGCGACTGGCTCAAGCAGCAGCTACAGGATTGCGGCGTGACCACGATCATCTACTACCCGATTCCCATCCACCGCCAGCCCGCCTACGCCCACCTCGGCTACGGCCCCGGCTCCCTGCCCATCACCGAGCGCCTGTGTGCCGAGGTGCTGAGCCTGCCGATCTTCCCGGAGATCAGCAGCGAGCAGCAACAGCGGGTGATGGATGTGCTGCTCGAGCTGGCCAGGTGCCAGGTGCCGGCCAACTCCAGCACCAAGGCAGCCCCGGTGGCCGCCTGAGTCAGGGCTCAGGGCTTGGGTAGGGCGGCGTAGAGCGCCTTGAACCTCGCCTGCTGCAGCTTGTGGCTCACCAGCGGCGCCGGGTAGCCGCGCCGTTCCATCGGTGCGATCTCACCACTGAGCAGATCGCGCGTGTTCACGTGGCGCAGTTCCGGCAGCCAGCGGCGGATGTAGCGACCCTCCGGATCGAACTTGCTGGCCTGGGTGGCCGGATTGAAAATGCGCAGCGGCTTGGGATCCATGCCACTGCTGGCGCTCCACTGCCAGCCACCGTTATTGGCGGCCAGATCGCCATCCACCAGGCGCTGCATGAAGGCGGTTTCACCCCAGCGCCAATCACAGATCAGATCCTTCACCAGGTAAGAGGCCACGATCATGCGGCAGCGGTTGTGCATCCAGCCGCTCTCATTGAGCTGGCGCATGGCGGCATCGATGATCGGCATGCCCGTGAGCCCCTCACACCAGGCCTCAAACCGCGCGGCATCGTTCTCCCAGGGGAACTGCTTCCACTGGGGCCGATAGGGACCATCTGCCAGTTCCGGAAAGTGGAACAGGGCCTGTTGGTAGAACTCGCGCCAGGCCAGTTCCTGCTCCCACACGCCAATCGAGGCCAGGGCCTCCTCGGCACCCCCCAGGGCCATCGCTACCTCCCGCGCCTGTTGGGCGGCGGCCCAGGCCTGCCGGGGGCTGAGGGTGCCGAACTTGAGCGCCGCACTGAGCCCTGAGGTGCCGGCTTCAGCGGGGATGTTGCGCCCGGGCTCGTAGCCATACAGGGGGATGGCGCCGGCGGCACCGCCATCGCAGAAGGCCTGCAGCTGCTCCAGGGCAGCCGCCTCTCCTGGCCTGCAGGGGCACAGCGCCGCACCGCTGAAGGCCTGGCCCAGCGCCGCCGCTTCTGGCACGGCCGCCAGCAGCGGCAGCTGGGCCCAGAGGTCGCCACCACGCTCCGGCAACGCCTCTGGGTTGAGGTCCACCAGGCCCTTCGGCGCCGGCAGGGGGCGCAAGCCCCCTGCCGCGGCCTTGCGGTCCACCTGGCCGCGCCAGTTGCGCAAGAAGGGCCCATACACCCGATAGGGATCGCCAGCGCCCGTTTTCAGGGCCTCTGGGGCGATCAGCAGCTGATCCCAATCCACCAGCACCTTGTGGCCCGCCGTCTGCAGCGCCGCGGCCACCTGCCGATCGCGCTCGCGGCCGTAGGGCTCCACATCCCGGTTCCAGGCCAACACCTCGGCGCCGATGGCCTCGGCCAGCCGCGGCAGCAGCTGGAGCGGGTCGCCCTGGAGCACCAGCAGGCGGCTACCCGCCTGAATCCAGCGCTGCTGCAACTCCCGCAAGCTCTCCAGCAGGAACCACAGCCGCGCCGGCGCCATGGAGCTGGCCTCCAGGATCTGCGGATCGAGCACAAACACCCCGGTCACCGCGGGGGTGGCCGCCGCGGCCGCCGCCAGGCCGAGGTTGTCGGCGAGGCGCAGGTCGCGGCGATGCCAGAACAGCCAGCGCTGGGGAGAAGCCATCGCGATACCCCTCAGAGGCCGAGCAACTGTTTGGCCCGGAACCAGGCCGTGACGCTCTTGCCATCGAGGTGCTCATCACCACTGGCCAGAACCGCATCGAGTTCAGCCGGCTGCATCAGCAGCACCTCGAGATCCTCGTCGTCGTCGCCTGGCGGCCGCTCACTCAGCTCCACCAGGTTGCGGGCCAGGAACAGGTGGATCACCTCATCGGAGTAGCCGGGGCACGGCAACATCGCCCCCAGCGGATCCCAGCGGCTGGCGCTGTAGCCCGCCTCCTCCTGCAGCTCGCGCTGCATGGTGCTGAGGGGGTCTTCGCCCTCATCCAGGGTGCCGGCCGGAAACTCGAGCAAGCGGGTGGCCACCGCAAAGCGGTATTGGCGCAGCACCACCACGCGGCCATCGTCCAGCAGCGGCACCGCCAGCGAGGCGCCGGGGTGCTTGATCATCCCGAAGGTGCCCTCCACCCCCATGGGCAGCTCCACCCGGTTCACCTCGAAGCGCAACTTGCGCACATCGAATGCGGCGGTGGTTTCAATGTGGCGCGCGGGCTCTGGGGCGGGCAGGGGCGCCATTCGGTCCAATCGTGCCGGGAGTCATCAGCATCGCAGCCGCAGGGTCTCCGATGGGCGCGCCCATCACCTCCGGCAGCCACAAGGCCCAGTGCTTGTCGAG
>CALJTZ010000207.1 GCA_937975655.1 uncultured Synechococcus sp.
CTGATCCACCAGCCGCTGGCGAGGCTCCGGCGCGACTCCTGCAGATCCCGAGGACACGATCGCCATGGCCTGAGGGTACCGGGGGCTCCCTAGGGTCGGGAGACCCCAGGGACGATTCCGGAGCGGCGATGGCGAAGGGCGGAGGCAAGAAGAGCGCCAAGGCCCTGCGCGATGCCGCCAACAAATTGCTGGCGGACAACCGCTTTGCGCGCCATCAATACGAGATTCTCGAAACCCTGGAGTGCGGCATCGAGCTGCTGGGCACCGAGGTGAAATCGATCCGCGCGGGGCAGGTGAACCTGCGCGATGGCTTCTGCCTGATCCGCAAGGGCGAACTGCAGCTGCACAACGTGCACATCTCCCCCCACAGCCACGCCGGGGCCTACTTCAACCACGACCCCCTGCGCACCCGCAAACTGCTGGCCCACGGCAGGGAGATCGAGAAACTGCGGATTGCCCTGGACCAAAAGGGCCTCACCCTGATCCCCCTGAACCTGCACCTCAAGGGCTCCTGGATCAAGGTGACCGTGGGCCTGGGCAAGGGCCGCAAACTGCACGACAAGCGCCAGGAGGAACGGCGCAAGCAGGACATCAAGGACGACAAAGCCGCCATTGCCCGCCTTTAGTTGCGGGGCACTCGCCCTTCGCAAACGGCCTCCGGAATTCCGTACAGGCTGTACAGAATTCAGGAGGGGCGCAGCACAGCCACCGCCCCGTCTGGAGTCAGTTCACTGGTGGTGGCACCGGCGGCGCTGCGGCGGGCGGTGCGGGGGCGCCAGCTTCCGCCGGGGCACCAGGCGGGACCGCTGGGGCCCCTGGCGCAGCCCCGGCGGGCGCTTCTGGTGGGCGACTCGGCGGTGGCTCAGGCGCCGGATCCGACCGCAGCGAGAGGGTGATCAGCCCGGGTGCCACGCCTTCGTTGGTCACCAGCAGCTGCACCGGCGAGCGGCTCACCTTGCCCACACTCACCACCCGCAGGGGCCCCTTGGCTTCCAGCACGCTGCCATCGGCGCCGAAGACGGTCATCTGCATCAGCGGCGAGCCGTTCACCCCCAGCACCAGCCGGCTGCCGGCGGGGAGCCGGATTGGGAACAGGCGGGCACCGCCGGCAGCCACGGATGCCGACACCACGTTGGTTTGCCCCAGCCGCGACTGAATCGGCTCGATGCGCACGTTGGCCAGGCCCTGCTCAGCGGCGGCATACCAGAGCTGACGGAAGGGTTCGGGGGGAATGTCGTCGCTGGAGCGGCCGGGCAGCAGGTTCTGGGCACTACCGGACACCAGTTGACGCAGCACATCGGCACTCAGGCCCTGGGCCACCAGGGCCTCCTGGCGCTTGCGCCAGTCGCCGGCACTGAAGCTGCCCAGGCGGGTGCGGATCTCCAGCGGCAGCTGCTCCACCCGGCTCAACCATTCCTCCGCCAGCCCGTTCCACACCTTGCGCAGGGGAGCGTCGTCGAGGGAGTCGGTGGGGAGGCGGCCGCCGCGCTCGGGGAACTGGGCCAGCAGGCTGGAATCCACCAACCGCAGGAACCAGCCGCGATCGATCTGCAGCGCCCGCAGGCGGTTGAGCAGCTGCTGACGCTGATCCACCTCCGCCGGCGGCAGGCTGCTGGGCAGCTGCAGGGCACTACCGACATCGGGGCTAGCCACCTTGCCGCGGCTGAGCACCAACCAGCCCAGGGCCGTGCCCACCACCGCGGAGATCACCAGGGCCAGCACCACCGGCCACAGGCGGCCCTCGGCCGCCTCTTCCTTCTCCTCCTGGCGGGAGCGGACCGGGGGGGGCTCAGGCCTGGGCTGGCGCAAGGCGGGCAGTTCAGGTTCAGGGGGCGGCGGCACCAGCGCCACGGTGCGATCGGCCCGGGGCACGGGGCCGGTGCTGTCCGGCATGGGCAACTGCTGCACGGCCTGCAGGGCCGCCGCCGCCGAGGGATAACGCCCCTGGGCTTCGCTGCTCAACAGCCGCTCCAGCACCGCCTTGAGTTGGGGTTCGGCATCGAGACAGGCCGGCCAGCGCCACTGCATCGACACCGGATCCAGCAGCTCGGCGGGCTCCTCACCGCTGAGCAGCACCAGGGCCACCACCCCCAGGCCGTAGAGGTCCATCCAGGGCTCGGCCGGATCGCCGCGGCCCAGCTCCGGGGCTCCATAGCCCGGTGTGACCCCCTCGGCTGGCGCCCCCTGCCCACGCACC
>CALJTZ010000208.1 GCA_937975655.1 uncultured Synechococcus sp.
CGGTGCTGGGGCTGGTGGCCTACGCCCTCTCGGGTTCCGATGCCGTGCTGCTCGATGGGCTGTACGCAGGGGTGATGGCAGGCACCAGCCTGGTGGCGGTTCGGGTGGGGGCCAACGTGAAGCGCCCCCCTGATCGGGGCTGGCCCTTTGGCTATGAGGGCCAGGAGGCCCTGTATGTGCTGCTGCGCTCGCTGCTGCTGATCGGCATCCTCAGCTTTGCCCTGTTGGCGGCCCTCCAGGAAATCCTGGCCTACCTGCAGGGCCAGGTGCCGGAGGCGATGGAGCTGGGGCCGGTGGGCTGGTATGGCCTGCTGGGAGGCCTGAGCTGCGGGGCCCTGGCCTGGGTGCAACACCGGGCCTGGATCGCCGGGGGACGCTGCAGTGAGTTGCTGCGGACGGAATCGCGCGCAGCCCTGCTGGACACGGCCATCACCGTCAGCACCGGAGCCGCCCTGATGGCCGCCCCCTGGCTCACGGCCACCCCCCTGGCCCCACTCGTGCCCATCAGCGATGCCCTGCTCGTGGTGGTGCTGGCCCTGGTGGTGATCGCCGAGCCCATCCAGCGCTTCGCGGGGGCCTTGAGGGAAACCGCAGGAGCTGCCTGCGATCCAGCCCTGATCCTGAGCACCCGCCAGCAGGTGCAGGAGTTGCTGCGGGGCGCCTCGGCGGCGCTGCTGGATCTCTCCGTGGTGAAGCTCGGCCGGATCAGCTTTGTGGTGGCCTACCTCGACCCGGGCCAACCGGTGGATGGAGCCTGGCTCGACAACCTGCGCGACGACGGCGTCAATACGCGCGAAGTCCTGCAAGACTTGGCGCTTGCTCGCAACCCCAACACCCCAGTCAATGCCCGCGCCGCCGCGCTCGAGCGTATCGAAACCGCAATCCATTTCGCCAACCAGTCGGCACAGCCACGTCCGGCAATGGATTCGATCCAGAACAACCCAGCTTTCGACTTCACGCAAGCCGAAGCCGCTGGCGAGCAGCCCGTGCCCGATCTCGGCGCTGTCGCCACGTACCCGGGATCGCTGGGGGAACGCACCAGCGACTCGTCCAAGGTGACGGAGTTGTCCGAGCCCGCTCCGACCGCCGCGAGCAGATCAACAGATCGGAAGAGCACACGTC
>CALJTZ010000209.1 GCA_937975655.1 uncultured Synechococcus sp.
AGTTGTCTCGGAAGTCGGCCATGAGCGCGACCAGGCACCAGAACGCGTCTGCCTCGGCCCTCGAAGGCGGGTGGAGGGCGGGAGGCGCGGGGAAGGAGGAGGAGAGGTCGTCGTCGGCGGCGGCGGCGGCGGCAGCGGTGGCGGCGGCCGCTGGCCGGGTGGGGATGGCGTGGTGCGCCAGTTGCGCTTTCTGGAGCCGGTCACCCTGTCGCTGCTCACGGGTGCGCGCCAGGTGGCGCCCTTTGGCCTGGCCGGGGGCGCGGCGGCCGCCTGCGGGCAGAACCAGCTGTTGCATGGCGATGGCCGCGTGGAATCCCTGGCCGGTGTGGCCGAGTGTCAGCTGCAACCCGGGGATGCGGTGCGGGTATGCACCCCCGGGGGTGGGGGCTACGGCGCGGCTGAGGAGGTGATCTGATGCCGATGGCTCCTGGGCTGCGTCCTGCTCTCTCCCTGGCTGCCCTGGTGCTCGTCGCCCCGGCGATGGCCCAGACCAACCTGCTGCAGGAGGCCAGCCAGCGCTTCCAGCCGGTGGTGTCCAGCGGCGGCATGGTGGCGGCCCAGGAGGCCCGGGCCGCGGCGGTGGGGGCCCAGATCCTGCGCCAGGGGGGCAATGCGGTGGATGCGGCGGTGGCCGCCTCCTTTGCCCTGGCGGTCACCCTGCCCCAGGCCGGCAACCTCGGTGGCGGTGGCTTCCTGGTGCTGTGGCTGCCCCAGGGGTCCGCAGCCGCCGCAGCCGAACCGTTGCCCCAGGCCCGGGCCATCGGCCGGGGCGTGGCGGTGGCGGTGAATTTCCGCGAAATGGCCCCCCTGGCGGCCCGTCCGGATCTGTTCCTGCGGCCCGATGGCTCGGTGGACCGGGAGCGTGCCACCCGCAGCCTGCTGAGCACGGCTGTGCCGGGCACGGTGGCCGGACTCAGCCTGGTGCAGCGCCGCTATGGCCGCCTGCCCTTGCGCGTGGTGGTGCAGCCCGCCGTGACCCTGGCCGCCCAGGGGTTTCCCGTGGGGGTGGAGCTGAGCGAGTCGCTGCAGGCGGCGGCGCCCCTGCTCAAGGCCGATCCCAGCTCAGCCCGCCAGTTTTTCAAGGCCGATGGCACGGCCTATCGCCCCGGGGAGATCCTGCGCCAGCCCCTGCTGGCGGCCTCCCTGCGGCGGATTGCCAGCGAGGGGGAAGCGGGCTTCTACCGCGGCCCGGTGGCCGCTGCCCTCACGGCCCTGATGCGCCATCGGGGCGGGCTGATCACTCAGGCGGATCTCGATCGCTACCGGGCCCAGTGGCTCTCCCCCCTGCAGGGCCAGTTCCGCGGTTATCGGGTGGTCACCATGCCGCCCCCCAGCGGCGGTGGCGCCACCCTGTTGCAGCTGCTCAATGTGCTGGCGCCGCTGGATCTGGGCCGCACCGGCCTGAACAGCGCGGCCAGCCTGCACCCGATGGTGGAGGCCATGAACCTGGCCTACCGCGACCGCAACCGCCTGCTGGGTGATCCCGATCAGGTGAC
>CALJTZ010000210.1 GCA_937975655.1 uncultured Synechococcus sp.
AAGCAGATCTCCTTTTTGTTGAAGCTGACCCCGAATCCACTTTCTCAGCAGACCCGATCTATCTCCCCGGCTTCCAGGGTCTGTTCAGCCCGGCCAATCCGATCGGCATGTTGGTGGGCGTCAAGCTGTTGCTGCTGGCTGGTACCGCCGGCCTGGCCTGGCACATCCGCGGCATCACCGCCCTAGCGATCGCCTTCGTGGTGGTGGGGGCTCTGATCCGGCTGGGAGGCCTGCTCTGAACTTGCTCAATCACCACAACAAATCCCGGAGCCTTGGCCCCGGGCATTGGCCTGCTCAGCCGTAGCGCCGCTTCAAGGGGTTCGGGCGCAGCTGTACGGTCGGTTAATTGAATGACTTCCCTTTTACGGCTTGAATAAGCCGGCATTCAACCATGCAAACCAAGCAGTTTCAGTGCAGCTAGCACTAACACGAAGGCAAGTATTCGACGGATCCATGCCACGGGCCAATGACGACTACCCAGCCTTGAGCCCAAGCTGCCGCCAATCACCACCGCAGCGATCCATCCGAACAGCGAGGTGTTCAGAACTGCTGTGAGAGCAGTTGGGTGATTCCAGGCAAAGCCTGCCAGGCCAGAGAAGGAGTTAATCAGGATAAACAGTATCGAAGTTGCTGCAGCCTGGCGGGTATCGCACCACTTGGTCAGCAGGAGAAGTGGCGTAAGGAAAACACCTCCACCTGTGCCGGTAAGACCAGCCAATAGGCCGAGGATGCCCCCGGTGATCACAAGAGCTGAACGCCTGGGTTGACGCAGGCTTGCCGGGTCCTTGCTCACAGCACCCAACCGCCAAGCCGTGAAAACCAGCACGATTCCAATCAAGCGCTGAAACCATATCCCGGGCAGATTGAGCCAGCCGCCAAGGAATGATGCCGGAATTGCCAATAGATAGACTGGCCAGATAATTCGCCAGGGCAAATGACCTGCCCCCAGAAAATTCCAGCAGCCAATACTTGCCACCACTATATTCAGAATCAGGGCGACAGGCTTAATCGTCTCCGGAAGTAGATTGCATAATGTCATCAGAGCGATATAGCCCGATGCTCCGGCATGCCCCACTACTGCGTAGAGGAAGGCCACTACCGCGAAGCCTGCTGAGAGCGCAAGGTTCAGCACAACGTCATTGCTGGTGCAGAAGCAAAGTCGTGCCCATATCTCAGCACCTGATCAGGGCCCGTTGATAAAAGCCAGGCTTGTGCCAGGCAGGCAGCATTTTCGGTCATGTGCACTCTGGCTAGGAATGCGTTGGCCAGTCAGGCGGCCACTTGCAATGAAGCTCAGCGCACGTTTCACGGGGGGGCCATGTCTGCGCAATCAGCCCCAGCCGTTGGCCAGGCGTGCCGCTTCCTGCACGGCCGTGATGCAGCGCTGGGCGCGGCGCTTGGCATCGTCTTGCCCCTGGGCTCGCAGCACATAGCCCTCCATGGCTTCTGGCGTCTCGATCAGAGCCAGCAGGCCAGCGGTTCGTGCAGGTAAGGAGTCGTCGGCGAGCAGATGGCTCACCAAGCCCAGGTCCCGTAGCTGCTCCCCGGTGGATCCTGGAGGAAACAGCTCCTTGCGCGGTACCGCCAGTAGTGACTGCTTAAAGGCATCGAGCTGCCCTGGCCTTAGCCGGCGGCTGTTGGGCAGGCCCGCTGCAGAGCCAGCTGGTAGTGCGGCGGGGCGATCGGGCGTGTGCTCCACGCTCCAGCTCAGGCCCGTGCCCGGCAGCCCCACGGTGGTGCGAGCGCCGCCGCTGCGCGCTACCGGGATGTTGAACGAGGCGCCACCTCCGCCAACGGAGATCGAACTCAGCCCTCCCTTGCTGAAGTTGAAGCGCAGCGGACCCAGGCGGGCGGAGCGTCGGAAACGGAAGCCCATGGTGATCAGCGACTTTTCACGCAGTAGTTGCCGGAGCTGAACCAACCCACCGGGCAGGACTTGCCTGTTTTCTCTATCGCCTCTCGGATGTTCGTGGGGCTACTTACGCAGTAGTTGCCGGAGGAGTAGAAGCCCAGAGGGCAGCCGCCACCTACCTTCTCAATGGCACCGCGGGTGTTGCTGCTGGTGCTGGGCACGCAGTAGCTGCCTGAGCTGTAGTAGCCGAGCGGGCACGATCCCACTTTCGGGAGTGGGCGCACCGGCTGCTGGGCCAGGGCACTGCCGACAGACAGGACCCCGATAGCGAGAGCAATCAGCAGCGAAATACGGCCCATGCGCGTGCTTGGCAGAGCACCAGATTGGCTGCACACACAACCTCTTGCTGTGGCCATGCAGGAGCTGCATGAAAGTGCTGCCGGTGCAAACTCCAACCATGACAAGCAAGGTTCTGCTGGTTGTGATGGCGTTGGCTGCCGTGGCTTGGCCGGCTGACGTAGCCA
>CALJTZ010000211.1 GCA_937975655.1 uncultured Synechococcus sp.
CACGATGCCCAGCATCGTGAGCAGGGATCGCAAGCGGTTGGCCTTGAGGGTGTTCAAGGCCATCCCCACGGTTTCACGCAGGGGCAGCTTGGCGGCCATGGGGGCTCCAGAATGGGGCGGTGGTGCCGGTGCTAGCTCAGCGGGAGGCCATGGTGTGGTTGCGGGCACCGCGGTGCACCACGCCCTCGCGGGTGTCGAGGGTCACCAGTTCACCGTGGCGCAGGTCGGCGGTGGCGTTGGCAACGCCCACGATCACGGGCACCCCGAGCTTCTGGGCAATGGTGGCGGCGTGGCTTTCGGCTCCACCCACCTCGGCGATCACGCCCTTGGCCTTGCGGATGGCATCGAGGAACTCGGCGGTCGTGTCCTTCACCACCAGGATCTCCCCGCTCTGCATGCCGGCGGCCTGTTCAGGGGTGGTGGCCAGGCACACCTTGCCGCTCACGGAGGTGCTGCCGATGCCCAGGCCACGGCCCAGGACGGCGCTCACGATGCCGACCTTCACAAGGTCGGTGGAGCCGCTCACCCCCGGCAGGGTCCCGGCGGTCTGCACCACCAGATCGCCTTCCTTAAGCACGCCCATCTCCTGGGCGAGGCCCATGGCAATGGTGAAGGTGCTGGTGGCCGAGTTCTCCTGCTGCACCAGCAGCGGGTTCACGCCCCACACCAGCTGCATGCGGCGCGCCACATCCACTTCACTGGTGATGGCCAGGATCGGCGTGGAGGGGCGGAACTTGCTCACATTGCGGGCGGTGGCCCCGCTCTTGGTGAGGGTGAGGATGGCGGAGGCTTCAAGCCGGCGGGCGATGGAGCTCACCGCCTGGCTGATGGCATTGGGGATGGTGGAGGCCAGCTGACTGGTCTCGCTGCGGTGGGGGTAGTCACGCTCGATGCGGCGGGCGATCTGGCTCATGGTGGCCACGGCCTCCACGGGGAAGTCGCCCACGGCGCTTTCGTTGGAGAGCATCACGGCGTCCGTGCCATCGAGGATGGCGTTGGCCACATCGCTCACCTCGGCGCGGGTGGGCCGCGGGCAGCTCACCATCGAATCGAGCATCTGGGTGGCGGTGATCACCGGGATGCCCAGGGCGTTGCACTTGCGGATCAGTTCCTTCTGCAGCAGGGGAACCTCCTCAGCGGGCATCTCTACCCCGAGGTCGCCGCGGGCCACCATCACCCCATCGCAGAGGGGGAGGATGGCATCGATCTGATCAATGGCTTCGAACTTTTCGATCTTCGCCACCACCGGGGTGCTGAAGCCGTGGCCGGCGATCAGCTCCTTGATCTCCAGCATGTCGGAGGGGTTGCGCACGAAGCTGAGGGCCACCCAGTCCACCCCCTGCTTCAGGCCAAAGGCCAGATCGATACGGTCCTTGTCGGTGAGGGCGCGGATCGAGAGTTGAACGTCCGGGAAGTTGACGCCCTTGTTGTTGGAGAGCACGCCCCCCACGGTGACCGTGCAATAGAGGGTCTGCTGGCCCTGGTCCACCCGATCCACCACCATCTCCACCCGGCCGTCATCCAGGAGGATGCGGCTGCCGGGCAACACCTCATCGGCTAGGCGGTCGTAGGTGACGGTGGCAATCGCCTGACTGCACTCCACATCCCGGGAGGTGAGGGTGAAGGCATCCCCCTTGGCCACGGTAATCGGACCATCCTTGAAGCGGCCGAGGCGGATCTTGGGGCCCTGCAGGTCCTGCAGGATGCCCACATGGATGCCCAGCTCGTGGCCCACCTGGCGGATGGTGGCGATGCGGGCGGCGTGCTCGGCGTGGTCGCCGTGGGAGAAGTTGAGCCTGAAGGTGGTGGCCCCGGCCTCAATCAGCGCGCGCAGCTGCTCGGGAGATTCGGTTGCAGGGCCGATGGTGGCCACGATCTTGGTGCGACGCGTGAGATCGGGCAGGGCCATTCGGCGGGGCCAAAGTTGGATCTGACACTATCATCGTGAGCCACCAGCCCTGTTGTGGCAATGGATCTCAACGCGTATCAGCAGGGGGCTCGCACCACGGCGAAGTACCCCGATGTGGGCAGCAATCCCATCTACCCCACCCTGGGGCTCTGTGGTGAAGCCGGCGAGGTGGCCGACAAGGTGAAGAAGGTGCTGCGTGATCAAGGCGGCCAGTTCTCGGCGGAGGTGCGCGAAGCCCTCAAGCTTGAGCTGGGGGACGTGCTCTGGTACGTGGCCCAGCTGGCCAGTGAGCTTGATTTCGAGCTGGCGGAGATCGCCGAGGCCAATCTGGCCAAGCTGGCCAGTCGCGCCGCCCGTAACGTGATCTCCGGCAGCGGCGACCACCGGTGAGACAAGTTTTCTACGCCCTGGTGCTGGTGGTGTTGACCCTGTTCAGCCCCCTGGCGCCTCCGGCCCAGGCGGCGGGACTCACGGTGTCGGAGGTAAGCCTCGATCCCTGCCCCGCCGATGACATCGGCGCCCAACCCCAGCTACGGCGTCCCAGTGGGGCCAGCTGCTTCGTGCTGCGAGGCACGGTGAGCAACCCCGGCCGGAAGCCGGTGGTGGACACCGATGTGTTTGCCCAGATCCTCGATGCCAGCGGCGAACCGGTGCTGCAGAACCGCTCGCGGGTGGGCTCCATCGGCGATGTCCCCCCCGGTTCCTCCAGCTTTGCCCTGCGCCTGGCGGTGCCCGCCGGCACCCCTGGACCCTTCAGCTTCACCAATGTGAAAGCCCGTGGGTTCAGCGCTCCGGTGCGTACCCGGGCCGGTGAGTTTGACGACCTGTTGCCCCTGGAACAGGCCGTGGCGGATCAGTAGCCAGCGCTCAGCACGCTGACGCTGGCTGCACCCAGGAGCTGCTGCACCAGGCTGAGGGCCAGGAAGGCCAGGATCGCCGAGAGATCGAGCCCACCCAGCGGTGGGATCAGCCCGCGGAAGGCGTTCAGGTAGGGGTCGGTGATGGAACTCACCGTGGAGAGCACAGGATTGCCCCAGTCCAGGTTGGGGAACCAGGTGAGCAGCACCCGCACCAGCAGGATCAGGGAATAGATCTCCAGGGTGCTGGCGAGCACGCTCAGCAGTTGGCTCAACACGTCCATGGGCTCTGGGGATCGAACAACAACTCTATGGAGGGCTCAGGCGGCCTGCTCCAGGTCGGGGGGTTTGTGGGCCGTGATCGCCCGTTTGGCCGCCACCAACTCCTCGGTTTTCACCGAGAAGGTGCGATGGAATTTCTCGCTGAGGGTGAGCCAGTAGGAGCGGCCTTCGCTCTGGCGCTTGCGTTCGATGAAGTTCTGGGCCAGCAGCTCCTTGATGTGGTCGTAGGCGCCGGAGCCGCGCAGCTCCACCAGATCCGATTGGAGGATGC
>CALJTZ010000212.1 GCA_937975655.1 uncultured Synechococcus sp.
GGTGACTTCCTCGAAGTTCAGGCACTGTTTGCTCCCAACATCGTGGTGGGCTTCGCTCGTGTTGAAGGTCGCACCGTCGGTGTCGTGGCGAACCAGCCTTCACAGATGGCTGGAACACTCAACATTGAAGCCGGAGAAAAGGCGTCCCGTTTTGTTCGCTTCTGCGACGCGTTCTCCATCCCCATCCTGACCCTGGTGGACGCCAAGAGCCCGCCGCTGCGCCTGCCCCTGGGGCGCCACAAGAAATGCGTGGCGCTGCACACCGACACCTACGTGAAGCTGCGGGCCTTCGCCCAGCAGCACGACCTCAGCTGGAGCGGCGCCATCCATGAACTGCTCCGCACCCATCCAGCCATGGGGCTCCCCTCCCTGCTGCAGGCCCGCCAGGCCGCAGGCCACTAAACCACTGCCATCCACCCATGAGCCTGAACACCATCACCCTGGTCGGCCGCGCCGGCCGCGATCCCGAAACCCGCTTCTTTGAAGGCGGCACGGTGGTCACCAACCTCACCCTGGCGGTGAACCGCCCCAGCCGGGATGAAGAGCCGGACTGGTTCAACCTCGAGATCTGGGGCAAGCAGGCCCAGGTCGCCGCCGACTACGTGCGCAAGGGCTCTCTGATCGGCGTGGTCGGCCGAATGACCAGCGAGCAGTGGACCGATCGCAACACCGGCGAACAGCGCAGCAAGCCAGTCGTGAAGGTGGAACGGCTGGTGCTGCTCAACAGCAAGACGGACAACGCCGCAGCAGGCCAAAGCAGCGGTGCCAGTGGGCCTGACGTGGACAAGGTAGCCACGCCACCAACGTCGACCACGAGGCCGCAGGGCTGGAGCGGCACACCCATCAGCGACGAGCAGGTGCCGTTCTGATGACCACACCCAACCACGGAACTCCAGCATTTGTCAGGCGCCATCCCGAGCTGCCGGCCTTCTGCCGCACCCGGCGCCAGCAAGCCAGCACGGTTCATCTCTCCCGACTGCGCCGGCTGGAGTGGCTTGTATGGCTTGTGCTGATGTTTCAGCTCAGCACCCTGCTGCTGCTTGTGACCCTGCTGCCATCGCCTGCGCCTACTGGCGCAAGCACCAGCGCGCTGGCGCGGGAGCAGCTCCTGCCATGACCGCAGCTTTGCCTTCGGCCGTCAATAGCACTCTCACCAGCGGGCAGCAGCACAAGGGCAGCAACGGGCGCACCACACCCGAAGCGCTCTGGATTCCAACTGCTCAGGCGAGCGTTTTACTCGGCATCAGCCGTAAAACGCTCTTCCGGCTCAAAAATCAGGGGATCCTCAAGCCGGAGCGGCACTGGGCACGAAAGAACCCAAGCCGCCGCTGCTCCGATCTGCTCTGGCACATTCAGCGCTGCCAGCTGGCCCTGGGTCGAGGCTGAGTCGACCACTCCGAAACGCTCAAGCGATGCCAGCCGCCTTGAGCTTGCGGGCCATTTCAATCAGTTCCGGGGTCACTCCATCGGGCAATGCGGGTGCCGGTGCGGGAGCAGCAGGGGTTGAAGGTGTCACGCGGTGAGCCACACGCCGGCTAGGCACCGGGAGATGGTCCCGGCCCTCATCGAGCGCCAACAAGCGATTCATCCCCTCCAATCGATGCATGGCCTGCTCTTCCACCAGGTAGCGGCGGGTATGGACGGCTTCGCTGTGGCCCATGGCCATGGCCTTGAGGGCGGTCGACCAGGTCGTGGTCTCCTTAGCCCGTAAGGCCCAGGCATGGCGAAGGTCATAGACCTTGCAGCGATCGCGCTTCGCCTGAGGCTTCGGCCGCCCAGGGATCTGGCGAGGCTGATGCAATCCGTACAGCTTGACCGGCAGCTCGCGATCCTCACGGGCAGTGTTGCGGAACCAGTGACTGAGCACCCGGCTCAGGCTTTCATTGTTGTGGAACTGCAGCACTCCATCGGGGCGCTCGGTTGTGCGAATCGGATAGCGGCGTCGCAGTTGCTCAAGCATGGAGCGAGCGTGGTCCAGATCATTGAGCCGGTAGCGCTCCAGCCAGGCCTCAGGCAAGGCCAACGCAAAGCGGTGGCCTGTCTTGGTCTCGCTGCCATCAGTCGTGGAGCTGAAGGAACCAACGCTGATCATGCGGGGATTCGCCCCGATTTCTCCCGGCAGGGCATCGACATGCCAGATCTCGTGATTGCGCAGGCCATAGGTGGCCACCATCGCCATCACCCAGCCACGGAAAGGATCCAGCGCAACCAACTGATCCAACCATCCCTCGATGTCGTCTGTCGTGGGGATGAAACGGGGTTTGGGAGCTTTGCTCTTGCCGGCGGTGGTCTTGAGCCCGAGCAAACGCTCCTGTAGTTGAGGGGTAGCGATGCGGATGCCTTTCTTGGCCAGGTAATTCACCATCTGAATCACCTGATAAAAAACCTTGGAGTTGTATTCGCGCGGCACCAGTGGCGATGCAGGGTCTACCTGATGCGCCTGAATGGAAGCAGGGGTGTTCAAGCAAAAGGTTTCGAGGTGCTCCGGCTGCGCCGGCATGGAATCGGCGTACATCACCCCAAAGAACCCCTTGTCGCGGAAGCAAACGAAGGGATTGCGGTCCCGGGCCTTAGGTCCGCCAGGCGCGATGTCGGCCTGGATGACCTGCCGGATCTCACCCCAGGTCAAGCCATGCTCGTCTTGGAGAACCGCTTGCTGGCCAAGAGGCTTGCCGAGTCCGTCCCAGTTCAAGCCGCTACCTCCGGCAGCGCGGTCCTTACTGGCCTCCAAGAGGAGCTCGGTCAGACGCTCACAGGCTTCGTCATCCTGAATGCGGCAGCAACGGGCAGCCTGCTGCCGCTGCGGCGGCTCGAGCTCATAGACGTAGGCGAAAGGGCTGCGGGCAACCGATCGGAGCCGATAGAAGCAGCCCTCCACGCGGAGCCGGACCTGCGCTTTCTGAAAGCCTGGAAGGGCACGCATGAGCGGGAGAGCTCGCCAGCAGCCAGTCTCGCCCAGCCGCTTGAAACAGTTTCAAAAAAGTTTCAGGAAAGCGTCCACGTCAGGCCCAGACCGTCCTCATCTGTCCCTATTCGCAGGGATAAGAGGACAGATGAGACAGATTGCCAGAGCAGGGATTTGGACCTGAATCCAGGCTCTGACAAGAATGGGTCGCCTGAGATTCGAACTCAGGACCAATCGGTTAAAAGCCGAGTGCTCTACCGCTGAGCTAGCGACCCGCGCCCGTTGGGCACAGGGAAAACGTATCACCCGGGGGTGCCCTGCTCCAAGCCGGCTGAGGATGGTGGCCCTGCCTGCACCGCTCTGCTGCCATGGCCCGCTTCCCCTGGCCTGAACCCACCGTGCATCCCGATGCCTGGGTGGCCGAATCCGCCGTGGTGATTGGGGATGTGCACCTGGAGGCCGGTGCCAGCCTTTGGCCCACCGCCGTGGCCCGCGGCGACGTGTGCGCCATCGTGATCGGCGAAGGCAGCAATGTGCAGGACGGAGCTGTGCTGCATGGCGATCCCGGCCAGCCGGTGCGGATCGGCAGCGACGTGACCATTGGCCATCGGGCCGTGGTGCACGGGGCCACCCTGGGAGATGGCTGCCTGATCGGCATCGGCGCGGTGGTGCTCAACGGTGTGCACGTGGGCGAGGGAGCCCTGGTGGCCGCTGGTGCGGTGGTGACCCGGGATGTGCCCGCCCGGGCCGTGGTGATGGGCGCCCCCGCCCAGGTGAAGCGGGAGCTCAGCGACGCCGCGGCCGCCGACCAGCGGGACCACGCCCGCCGCTACCGCCAGCTGGCCATGGCCCACGCCGGCCGCTCCCAGGATC
>CALJTZ010000213.1 GCA_937975655.1 uncultured Synechococcus sp.
TGAAATCAGCGCCTTAAATACACAGATTTATCGTAGCTCGACACTGGCATCATCAACTCTGACTATTGGTGGCTCAGCCACAACGTCATTCTCTGGAACTATCCAAGATGGTGGGGCTACCATTCGTTTTGTGAAGTCTGGTACTGGCGCTCAAACTCTCTCTGGAAGCAATGCTTATTCTGGCGGCACATCTATTAATGCGGGTACATTGGTAATTTCTGCTGATGCCAATCTAGGCACTGCGCCAAGCTCAGCAACAGCAGCAAGTATTACCTTTAACGGCGGAACTCTTAAGACCACCTCAACATTCACGCTGAACTCTAATCGTGGTATTGCCATGACAGGTACTGGTGGCATCAATGTTGATGGGTCAACAACATTAACTTATGGCGGCATTATTGCTGGTACCGGTAGCTTTACTAAGTCTGGTACCGGCACTTTGATTCTGTCAGGCAATAGCAGCTTTACTGGCGCAACTAACATTAACGCTGGTACTGTTGCTGTAAGTCATAGCAATGCCTTAGGTACTTCTGCTGGCGGCGTAGTAATTACTAGCGGAGCAACCTTATCTCTTTCTGGCGACATCACTATCTCAGATGCCATTAGTGTTGCTGGTACTGGAGTAGGTGGTAACGGTGCAATCGTTAATACGTCTGGATCAAACACAATTGCTGGTGCCGTCACCCTAACTGCCGCCGCAACAGTGAAGGCAGTGGCTGGAACCCTGACATTTGATGTTGCTAGCGGAAATGGTTTCACTGGCAGCTTTGATTTGACTGTGGACGGCGCTGGCAATACCAATATCTATGATCCGATTGCAACGGGTACTGGTGGCGTGATCAAAAATGGTAGCGGTACATTGAATATGACAGGCGCCAATACCTACACTGGGGATACAACACTGAATGCTGGAGCCTTAAGCTTCACCAACATTACCTCTAATTCATTAACGATTAATCCAGGTACAACTGTATTGTTAGGTACTTCTGGAGTTATTTCTGATACTGCTGCTATTACTGTTAATGGCACCTTTGACCTTAACGGTTATTCAGAAACAGTGGGTTCTATTGCTGGTACAGGCCTCATTACTAGCTCGAGAGCGGGAACACCTACATTAACTGTCGGTGGCGATAACACGACAACTACTTTTAGTGGTGTTTTAGAAAACGGCTTATCCACTGTTTCTCTGACAAAGCTTGGTACTGGCACCATGACATTGGGTACAGCAAATACCTATACCGGTGTGACCACAATTAGCGGAGGTGCAATCTCTGTCGGCGCTGATACGAGCTTAGGTGTTGCGCCTGTTTCTGCAACTGCTGCGCCGCCCCTCCACCCTGGTGGCCGGGGTGCTGCAACCGCTGATCTGGCTTGTGCTGTTCGGGGCTCTGTTCGCCAATGCCCCGGAGGGCCTGCTGCCCGATGGCATGAGCTACGGCCGCTTCCTGGGGGCCGGCGTGATTGTGTTCACCGCCTTCAGTGCTGCCCTCAATGCGGGCCTGCCGGTGATGTTCGACCGGGAATTCGGCTTCCTGAACCGGCTGCTGGTGGCTCCGCTGCGCTCCCGCAGTTCGATCGTGCTGGCTTCGGTGCTCTACATCACCTCCCTGAGCCTGGTGCAGAGCCTGGCGATCATGGGCACCGCCTGGCTCTTGGGCTATGGCTGGCCCGGTGGAGCGGGCCTGCTGCTGGTGTTGGTCACGCTGCTGCTGCTGGTGTTTGCCGTGACGGGCCTGAGCCTCGGGCTGGCCTTTGCCCTACCGGGCCACATTGAGCTGATTGCCGTGATCTTCGTGGCCAACCTGCCGCTGCTGTTCGCCAGTACGGCCCTGGCCCCGATTTCGTTCATGCCGCCCTGGTTGGGCTGGCTTGCGGCCCTGAATCCCCTTACCTTCGCCATTGAACCCATCCGCGCGGCCTACGCCGGCAACTTTTCCCTTTCGGCCCTGGTGCTGCAGGCCCCCTATGGGGAGCTGAGCGCTGCCAGCTGCCTGGGGGTGTTGGCGGCCCTGGCTGCGGGGCTGTTTCTGTTGATCCGCCCCCTGCTGGATCGCAAGCTCTCCTGATGTCTCTGCGCCCCTTGCCTGCCCGTCCCGCTGCCGCACCCTCTCCCCTGGCCCGGCGGCAGGCCCTGCGCCAGGAGCTCAGCGCTGCGCTGAGCCGCCGCGATGCAGTGGCCCTGGAGCGGCTGTCCAGGTTGTGGGTGCACCGCCAGGGGGTCAGCTCCTTGCCTGCACTGATGCAGGAGCTGGCCCAGGGGGAGAGCCTGGCCTGGTGGCACGAGCTGCTGGAGGCTCCCACCGTCGCCAGCATCCAGCCCTCCGCGGAGCCCGTGCAGCTTCCGGTTGCCCCGCCGGTGCAGCAGCTGCCAGTGCTGCCGCGGTTGTCGCGTCCTGCACCAGCCCCCAGCCATCCGGCCCTGGCCCGGCTGCGCAGCTGGCTGCCGGATGTCCAGGGTGATGCGGAGCTTCCCCGTGCGGCTTGAGCGTGCAGCCCTCCAGGGGGGCTTGATCGTGTCCGTGCAGGCGCCGGAGGGGTCGCCGATGCGGGATCCTTCGGTGATCGCGGCCATGGCGGAAGCCAGCCTGCGCAATGGCGCCAGTGGGGTGCGGCTCGAGAGCCCCGAACACATCGGTGCCGTGCGGCGCCGCTGCCCCGAGGCCCTGATCATCGGCCTGTGGAAGCGCACCTTTGCCGACAGCCCGGTGTACATCACCCCTGGCTGGGATGAAATCAGTGCGGTCTGGGCCGCCGGTGCCG
>CALJTZ010000214.1 GCA_937975655.1 uncultured Synechococcus sp.
AGGCCTGCTGGAAGTGGAGATAAGAAAGCCACCCTTCGGGGTGGCTTTTTTGTTGCTGACATCTCGCTCACCCCTTGAGCTCGCTCTGGCGTCTGTCTAGTGTCAGACGAATCCACCGGACAGCTGAGTGACGCAGATCCGCAGAAGTCGTCGGTTGCATTTTCGCGGACTGCTGAAGCTGTTCTGGCGTGCCTATCGCCTCTGGGATCGGGAGGATTGTGTTGATCTGAGTGCTGCGTTTGCTTATCACAGCCTCCAGTCCCTGTTCCCGATTCTGCTGATCGCCCTAGGTGTGGCCAGCCGCATTCTCGGCCGTGTCGACGGATTAACGGACAATATTCTCAATCTGGCTGAGCAATTTTTGCCGCCATCTGTTTTGCCGCTGGTGAGCTCCACGCTCATCAAGCTCTATCGCCAGGGAGCTGGGGCGGGCTTGGTGGGTGTTGTCTTTCTGCTGGTCACGGCCACCAATGCCTATCTCAGCTTGCAGCGTGGGGCGGATCGTTTATGGGGATTCAGGCCCGTGCCACCCCAGCAGATTCCCTGGACTCGCGTCGTGCAGCGTTTCATTCGGGCGCGGCTTGAGTCGTTTGGGTTGGTGTTGCTGATCGGTTTTTTTGTCGTGCTTGATCAGCTCACCACCAACCTGCGGCTGATGGGGCCTGG
Source organism: uncultured Synechococcus sp. (assembly GCA_937975655.1). Lineage (GTDB taxonomy): Bacteria > Cyanobacteriota > Cyanobacteriia > PCC-6307 > Cyanobiaceae > Vulcanococcus. Next base: position 667 of record CALJTZ010000214.1, read on the forward strand.
CAGTTGGAAACTCCTGCTCCAGCGCTGGCTGCCCCAGCCCTTTGATGTGTGGCTGCCGTTGCCGCTGTTGCTGGATCTGATGCTGTCGCTATTGATCGCCTGCAGCCTGTCCTATGCCCTGTTGCGCCTTCTGCCCACCAGGCCGATACCCAGTGCTCCCTTGCTACCCGGGGCTCTTTTGGTGGGCGGAGCTCTCACGACCCTGAACCTGGCGGTTGGGCGCAGTTTGATCACCCTGGGAGCTCGTTTCCAGGCCTATGGGGTGATTGGCGCCGTGTTGGTGTTGACCCTGTGGGTGTGGCTGGTGGCACTTGTGGTGTACTACGGCATGGCGGTGAGTGTGGTGCTCAGCCGTGCTCCCTATGGGGGGCGATCCGCACCTGCTGGCTGGGGGTCAGGGCCCGGTAGGGAAGCAGGATGAAGGTCTACCGCGCCATGGCCTTGGGACAACTCACGCGTTCGGTTCGCCCCTTGCCTGCCAGCCTGTTGCTGGTCAGTGCTGGTGTTGGCGCTGTGGTGCTTGGGATCACCGCCACCATGGCCTTGGTGCCTGTGGTGATTGGCGTTGGTTTGCTGGCTGTTTTCCTGGTGGCGGCCCTGTTGATGGGTTGGGCCGGGCTGGAAGCTCTGGCCGCCCTTGAGCGTTGGATGGAGCGTGACGCCCGCTTCAAGCAGTGATGGAGCGACGCATCCCCTGGCTATGGATCACGATCGGGGCCTTTGTGCTCCTGGCTCCCGGGCTGGCCGGTCGCTTTGCTGTCGACCTGTTGGAAGGGGTGACGCTGCTGGTGGTCCTGGGTCCGCTGCTGCTGGCTGGCGCGGGTCTGTTGGCCTGGCAAGTGCTCAAGCGCCGCATGGTCACCTGTGCGGCCTGCGGCGCTCCCAGCTTTGGCGCGGCTATTTGCCCGGCTTGTGGAGCCGGGTTGGATCAGGCCCAGGCGGGCTTCCCTCCACAGGGTTTCACGGAACAGCCCGCCAGTGATGCCGTGATCGACGTGGTGGTGACTCCAGTGGATGAGGAGCGCTAAAGGTCAGCCTTGGCGCTCCAGTTCGATCAGCCTCCGCTCCCTCAGGAACAGAAACAAGGGGGCGGCAAAGGCAAAAGCGATGGTCACTGAGCTCAGCAGCACCACCCAGAGATGCCGCATCTGCAACCGCCGACTCTCCACCACCATCCAGATGGTGATAGCCGAGGCGCCGATCAGCAGGTCGCGTACAGCGCCGCCGACGACATAGGCCTTGTGGCCGTGGCCCTGCAGGGTTTCGCAGACGCGCCGGCTACCC
>CALJTZ010000215.1 GCA_937975655.1 uncultured Synechococcus sp.
AAAGCAGTGTTCGATTGCTTTGACATTATTCCCTCAACAGACAATTCTTCCACTGCAAGCAGTCGCTGCACCCGGTCGAAGCCGTTCATGCACTCGTTGAAGTACCCCGCCGCCCAGTCCGCCCCTTTTCCCTTGGCCTTGGCATAGTCCCAGTCCTTGCGCGGGAAGGAGCACATGAGCAGGCCGGCCTCGCCCGCCACCGCGCCGATGGCCAGGCCGTGGCGGTGTTCTGCCACGACGGTGACCGCAGCCTGTGGCTGCTGGACCTGGACGGCCGCGACCCACAACCGCGGCGGTTGAGCCCGCCGGGGGCCTACGGCGGTGGACTGATCGATCCCGGCCGCGACCGCTGGATCGGCGTGCTGGAAACCGGCGGTCGCGATCAGCTGGTGGCCATTCCGCTCGCGGGCGGTGAGCCGCAGCTGCTGCTGGCAGCCGCGGATTTCTGCGGCTACCCGGCCTTGAGCCCCTCGGGCGCAAGCCTGGCCTGGGTGGAGTGGCAACAACCCTTCATGCCCTGGGACCGCAGCCAGCTGCGGCTGGGGCGCTTCGATGCGGACGGGCAGATCAGCGAGCCGCGCCTGGTGGCGGGCTCGGATGGCGGCGACCACCGCGGCGTGTCGGTGTTTCAGCCCCTGTGGGCGGGCCCCCACCTGGTGGTGGCCAACGATCGCCATGGCTTCTGGAACCTGGAGCGGCTGAACAACGCCGACCACCTGGCCGCGGAGGCCCCGGTGACCTGGCAACCACTCCTGCCCATGCAGGCGGAATTCGCCATGCCCCAGTGGGTGTTCGACATGAGCACCCATGCCTGGGACGGCGAACAACTGCTGGCAACGGCCTGCCTCCAGGGCCGCTGGCAACTGGGCCGGGTGGAGGAGCCAACCGAGAGCGGACAGCCCTGCCGCTGGCAACCCCTGGACCTCCCCTTCGACGACCTGGCGGGCCTCTGCGCGGCTGGGGGGCGACTGGCCTGCATCGCCAGCAATGCCACCACCCCACCAGGCCTGCTGGAGCTGAACCTGCGCACCGGCCGCTGGCATCACACACCAGCTGCGCCCTGTCCGCTGGCGGCCGAGGCCATCAGCGTGCCCGAGGAGCTGTGGTTCCAGGGCTACGGCGACTGCCCCACCCACGCCTGGTACTACCCCCCCAGCGGCGGCGGCCACAGCGATTCACCCCTGCTGGTGAAAGGCCACAGCGGCCCCACCGGCATGGCGCGCACGGGCCTGAGCCTGGCCATCCAGTTCTGGACCTCGCGAGGCTGGGGGGTTGTGGATGTGAACTACGGCGGATCCACCGGCTTTGGCCGCGCCTACCGCGAACGGCTCGATGGACAGTGGGGCGTGGTGGACGTGGCCGATTGCGCCGCTGCTGCGCGGGCCGTGGTGGCAGCCGGGAAGGCCTCACCTGAACGCATCGCCATCGAGGGGGGTAGCGCCGGAGGCTTCACCACCCTGGCGGCCCTCTGTTTCACCGATGTGTTCCGGGCTGGAGGGTGTCGCTACGGCGTGGCGGATCTCAGCGCCCTGGCCATCGACACCCACCGCTTCGAGGCCCGCTACCTCGACGGCCTGGTGGGGCCCTGGCCCGTAGCGAAAGCCACCTATGACGCCCGCTCGCCGCTGCAGCATGCCGATCGCATCCGCTGTCCGGTGATTTTTTTCCAGGGCCTCGACGACCAGGTGGTGCCACCGGAACAAACCGAGCGGATGGCCCTCGCCCTCCAGGCCAACGCCATCCCGGTGGAGGTGCACCTGTTCCCGGATGAGGGCCACGGTTTCCGCAACAGCGACACCCAGATCCGCGTCCTGGAGGCCACCGAGGCCTTCTTCCGCCGGCATTTCCGCCTGTGATCTCGAGTCTGGAGGCTGAACTGCTGCCCGGGCTGGGCTGGCTGGCTCTGGCCATGGCCAGCCTCAGCCTGATCCTCACGGTGGGGCGCGCCCTCGGTGCCCGACTGCAACTGCGCCTGTGGGGTATCCCCGAAGCCCTGCTGGCCGGGCTGCTGGGCCTGCTGCTGGCCCCAGGTGGCCCCCTGCCGCTGCTGCCCCACCAGGTGCTGGAGCTCTGGGCCGATCTGCCCCTGGTGCTGCTCACCCTGGTGTTCGGCTCCCTGCTGCTGGGCAAACCGCTGCCCAAACTGCAGGGGCTGTGGCGTCCCGTTTCGGGGCAGGTGTCGCTCGCCCTGGTGCTGGCCTTCGGCCAGTACGTCGTGGCCGGTTTGGCGGTGCTGCTGGTGCTGCAGCCCTGGCTGGGGGTGAGCCCGATCATGGCCTGCCTGATCGAAGTGGCCTACGAGGGCGGCCACGGCTCCGCCGCGGCCATGGGTCCGAGCTATGCCGCCCTGGGCTTTCCCGGTGGCCAGGCCCTGGGCCTGGCCATGGCCACGGTGGGGCTGCTCTCCTCCACCCTCGTGGGGGGCCTGCTGGTGGTGCTGGGGCGCAGCCGCCGCTGGCGGCTGGCGGATGCCGCGGCCAGCGGCGACACCAGCACCACAACCCAGGTGGAAGCAAGCGAGCCAACGGCCGCGAGCGGCCATCCCACCGGCCCAGCCACCTGGGCGGTGAATCTGGCGCTGGCGGGTGTGGCGGTGTTGGTGGGGGTGGCTCTGCTGGCCGCCCTGCGCTGGCTGACCGCAGGTCTGGGGGAGGGCGTGGCCACCGTGGTGGACTCCCTGCCGGTGTTCCCCCTGGCGATCGTGGGCTCGCTGCTGGTGCGCCTGGCACTGGAGCGCAGCGGCAAGGCCCACTGGGCCTCTGCTCCGGTGCAAGGCCAGATCGGCACGCTGTCGGCGGATCTGCTGATCACCGCCGCCACCGCAGGGCTGGATCTGGGGCTGCTGCGGGCCGATTGGCTGCCGCTCACGGTGCTGGCCCTCAGCGGCCTGGCCTGGAATCTGGGGGTCACCCTGGTGCTGGCCCCGCGGCTGCTGCCGGCGGACTGGTTCGAGCGGGCGGTGATCGAGTTCGGGCAGGCCACCGGGGTAGCCGCCAGCGGCCTGCTGCTGCTGCGCATGGCCGACCCCGAGGACCGCAGCGATGCCCTGCCGGCCTTCTCGATCAAACAGTTGCTGCTCCAGCCATTCCTGGCCGGGGGCGTGGTCACCGTGGTGGCGCCCCTGGCGATTGCGGACTGGGGGCTACCGATCTGGACGGGCTTCTGCTTTGGCCTGGTGGTGCTGTTCGCCAGCACCGGGCTGCTGCTGGCTCGCCTTAAACCTGAGGCGACGTAGCCGAACTGGCCGCCCCTGCCCCGTAACACAAGGTGCGGAACTGGTGATGCACCGCGGCCATCTGCTCCGAACTCAGCAGCGGGGGCTCACCCAATTGCAGCGCCTGCAGATACATCTGCGCCAGCGTTTCCACCTCAATGGCGATCCGCAGGGCCTGATCGAGGCTGCTCCCCAGGGCCACCTGGCCGTGCTGAGCCAGCAGGCAGGCCAGGCGGTCCTGCAGGGCCTCCACCGCCAGGCTCGAGAGCTCCGCGGTGCCAAAGGTGGCGTAGGGGGCGCAGCGAATGTCATCGCCACCGGCCACGGCCGTCATGTAATGGAAGGGGGGGATGCCACGGCCGTGGCAGGCCAGCGCCGTGGCCTGGATGGAATGGCAATGCAGCACGGCCTGGATCTCCGGGCGGCAGCGCAGGATGTCGGCATGGAGCTGCCACTCCGACGACGGTCGCCGCGGGCCGCTGTAGTTCCCCTCACCATCCATCGCCACCAGATCCTCCGGCTGCATCTGCGCGTAGGGCAGGGAGGTGGGAGTGATCAGAAACCCCCCGGGAATGCGGGCCGAGAGGTTGCCAGAGGTGCCCTGGTTGATGCCCGAGGCATTCATGCGCCGGGCCACCTCCACCATCCGCTGACGCAGCGCTTGCTCAGTCATCGCCGTACAGGCCCTGGAGGCCCTGCTCGCTGGCGGCTGCAATGCCCCGCTCGGTGATCAGGGCCGTCACCAGACGGGCCGGGGTCACGTCGAAGGCGGGGTTGAACCCATCACTGCCGTCAGGGGTGAGCTGCACGTTGGCGATCTCCCCGGCGGCGGGCCCGCTGGCGATGCGGCCCTGGATGTGGGTCACCTCCGCGGCGCTGCGGGCTTCGATTGGGATCTCGGCCACGCCATCGGCAATCGTCCAATCGATGGTGGAAGCGGGCAGGGCCACATAGAACGGCACGCCGTTGTCGTGGGCGGCCAGAGCCTTGAGGTAGGTACCGATCTTGTTGCACACGTCGCCGCTGCGGGTGGTGCGGTCGGTGCCCACGATCACCGCATCCACCTGGCCGTGCTGCATCAGGTGGCCACCGGCGTTGTCCACAATCACGGTGTGGGGCACGCCTTCGCGGCCCAGCTCGTAGGCCGTGAGCGAGGCGCCCTGGTTGCGGGGTCGCGTTTCATCCACCCACACATGGATGTTGAGCCCGGCGCGGTGGGCCTTGTAAATCGGCGCCAGGGCCGTGCCCCAGTCCACCGTGGCCAGCCAGCCGGCATTGCAGTGGGTGAGCACCTGGAAGGGCTCCTGGTGCCGCTCCGCCGGCCGCGCCGCCGCCAGCTGCTGAAAGATCGCCAAACCGTGCTCGCCGATGGCCTCGCACATGGCCACGTCCTCATCGGCGATCGCCGCGGCCTCCACCTTGGCCGCCTCGGCCCGCTCGGCCGGCGGCAGCGGCTGCACCTTGGCGCGCACCCGCTCCAGGGCCCAGCGCAGGTTGATCGCCGTGGGCCGGGTGGCATTGAGCAGGTCAAAGGCCGCCGCCAGGGAGCCATCACTGGGATCGGCCTGCAGGGCCAGCATCAGCCCGTAGGCACCGGTCACGCCGATCAACGGGGCACCCCGCACCACCATCGTGCGAATCGCCTCGGCGGCTTCATCACAGCTGCGCAGAGTTCGCGTTGTGAACTGATGGGGCAGCAGCGTCTGATCAATCACCCCGATCGACCATCCGCCCGAATCGCCACCCGGCTCCAGCCAGATCGTGCGCCAGGGCTTGCCGTCGATGTTCATGGCTGCAGGAAGGGGCCAGGTCTGCCTCTGATCATCCCTGGGGGAGCGCAGGTGGGCCAGCGCGTCCCCGGAGAGCGGGCCGCGAACACCCCAGCGCCCCCTTCCACCCGCTCAGATCGGCCGGTAGCCGAACCAATCCGGCACCTGGCTCTGGCTGAGACCCTCGGGGTGGGGCTCCAGCTGCACATGCCAGCACTCACCGCCCAGCAGCTCCAGCTGCTCGATCGCCAGGCAGTCGTCCACAGCGCACAGATCGTCCTTGTGCTGTTGCAAGGCCCCACGCAGCCACTGCCGTTTGGCCGCCGCCTTGGCCGCCTGCGGGGATCGAGCCACCACCAGGCCGAAGTGGTGCAGCTCGGCCAGGGAATCGGGGCGGTAGGCGCCCAGGTTCACGAACCACAGCCGCTCGGGCCGGGGCGCGGCAGGCTCGCGCCTGAGGTGCACCACCCAGCCATCCACCGCCCGCACCGCCATGTAGGCGTCCAGATGCAGGCCCTCACGCCTCCCGAACCACTGGCGCCGCAGCTCCTGCAGGGTGTCATCGATGCAGCGGCCGGCCACGAAGCGCACATCGTGCAGCTCGATGGTGCTCTGGGCCGTGCGGCCGCCTAACACCACCAGAAACAAGCTTGCGTCATCGCTGGAGCTGGCCAAGGTGAGCGCAGGGCGAAGGGGCTATCGCTGCCATGGTGACCGCAGTCGACATGGTGGTGGTCGGTGCCGGCCTTTCAGGGCTGGTGACGGCGAGGCGGCTGCAACAGGACGGCCTGAGCGTTCGGGTTCTGGAGGCCCGCGAGCGGGTGGGGGGACGCATGCTCAGCCAACACCTCCAGAACGGCGGCACCGTGGATCTGGGCGGCCAATGGGGTGGCGTCAGCCACCACCGCTTCGCGGCACTGCTCGGCGAACTGGAACTCGACACCTACCCGAGCCACTACGACGGCGACGGCGTCCTGCACTGGCAGGGGAGGGCCCGGCAGGCTCCCCTGGCCCATGGCTTTGGGCAGAGCCTGCTGTTCTTTGAGCCGCAGCAGCTCGATCTGCCTGCAGCAGAGCTGGCCGCCACCCTGGAGCTCCAGCAGACCTTTGCCACGCTGGTGGCCCAAGTGGACCCGCTGCAACCGTGGCGCACCGCCGACGCCGAACGGCTGGATCGGCTCAGCGTTGCCCAATGGGCGGCCGAGCGCAGCAGCCACAAGCTGGCGCGGTTGCCTCTCGAGTGGCTGTGCCGGGTGGGAGGCTCCGGCGGCTTTGAGCCCTGGGAAGCCTCGATCTTGCATCTGGCCTGGAGCCAGGCGGTGGCACCCCAGGCCGAGAGCCCCGAAGCCTGGCTGGTGCGGGGCGGGGCGGGCCAGGTGCCGCCGCTGCTGGTTGAAGCCCTCAAAGCCGGCGATCCGGATTGTGTGCAGCTGGGGCAGGCGGTCGTGGCGATCAACCAAAACGAGGACGGTGTCACCGTCGTCACCGCCAGCGGCCACGCATACCAGGCCCGGGCGGCGGTGGTGGCGGTGCCGCCCCAGCTGCGCTTGGCCATCCACCAGGACCCACCCCTGCCAGCTGCCCACCGGGCGCTGCTGCAGCGCTCGCCGATGGGGGCCATGACCAAAGTGCTGGCCGTGTACGCCCGCCCCTTCTGGCGCGAACGGGGCCTCAACGGCCTGGGCATCGGCGATCGCGCGGCCCTGGAACTCACCGCCGACAGCAGCCCCCCAGAGGGCCAACCAGCGGTCTTGGCCAGCTTTCTCGCCGGCGAGCGGGCCCTGCCGCTGGGCGCGCTACCGGCGCAGGAGCGCCAGCGGCTGATCCTTGACGACCTGGTGGCCTACTGGGGGCCCGAGGCCGCCAAACCGGTTGAACTGATCGAGCAACCCTGGAACGCCGAACCATGGACTGGCGGGGCGTTCACCAGCTTTGTAACCCCCGGCACCTGGACCAGCCACGCCCGCCTGGCAGCCGGCGAACAGGGGGGGCCAGGCCCTGCCGCCCATGGCCGGGTGCACTGGGCCGGCACCGAGATGTCACCGCGCTGGCCGGGCTATTTCGAAGGGGCGATCGAGGCCGGCGAGCGAGCTGCCGCCGCGATCCAGGAGCTGTGAGCCACAGGCACGGCCACTGAGCGCACCATGGTGGTACTGACTTGAGCGAGCTGGCCCCTGTGTCCTTCGTCCCTTCGATCACCCTGGCGAGCGGCGCTGCCATGCCCGCCCTTGGATTGGGCACCTGGAAGGCTGCCACCGGTGAGGTGGGGTCTGCGGTGCAAACCGCCCTGGAGCTGGGTTACCGCCACATCGACTGCGCCTCGATCTACGGCAACGAGGCCGAGGTGGGTTCCGCCCTCGCAGCCGCGCAGGCCAGCGGGCTCGTGACCCGGGAGGCGCTGTGGATCACCTCCAAGCTCTGGAACGATTGCCATGCCCCCGAGCAGGTGCGGCCGGCTCTGGAGCGGACCCTCGCCAACCTGCAGCTGGAGCAGCTGGATCTGTACCTGATCCACTGGCCGGTGGCGCACCGCCATGGCGTGCTGATGCCCAGCAGCGCAGCCGACCAGATCGCGCCAGATCAACTGCCCCTGAGCGCTACCTGGGCCGCCATGGAAGCCCTGGTGGAGGCAGGCCTGGTGCGCGAGATCGGAGTGTCCAATTGCAGCGCCAGCAAGCTCGAGGGCCTTTTGCACAGCTGCCACATCGGGCCAGCAATGAACCAGGTGGAACGTCACCCCTGGCTGCAGCAAAACGCCTTGCTGGAGTTCTGCCGCCGCGAGGGCATCGCCATCACGGCCTACTCACCCCTGGGCTCGCCGGCGGCAGGCGGACCCACACCGCTGCTGAGCGAACCGGTGATCAGCCAGATCGCCGCAGCCCATGGAGCCAGCCCTGCCCAGGTGCTGCTGGCCTGGGGCATCGCCACAGGCACGGCGGTGATTCCTAAATCGGTGCAGCGCGAGCGGCTGGCCGCGAACCTGGCAGCGGCCCAGCTGCAGCTCACCCCGCCCGAGCTGGCCCAGATCGCCGGCCTGGATCGGCAGCACCGATTTGGCGATGGCAGCATCTGGGAGCTGCCGGGTGGGCCCTACAGCCGCAAGACCCTGTGGGACGAACCCGGCTGATCCCCCCGCTGCCCTGCTCCAGGAGGATGGCGGTATCAGCCGAGGGGTGATGGATTTCTTCGAGCGGCAGTGGAGCTCCTATCGAGCGGTGGTTGAGCACGACCTGATGGAGCATCGGGCCGTGGCCAGCGCCGCAGCCACGGCCATCGACGCCTGGCTGGCCACTCGTCCCGCGGACGCCCCCGCCCCACGGCTGGTGGACCTGGGCTGCGGCGACCTGGCCCTGCTGGCACCGCTGCTGCAGCGGCTGCCCCTGGGCTCTTACACAGGCCTCGATCAGGCGGCGGTGGTGCTGCCGATGGCGCAGCAGGCCCTGGGCAGCGTTGCCTACACCACCCACTGGCTGGAGGGCGATCTGCTGGCCTGGGCCCAGGGCGATCTGGATGGCGGCACTGCGGGCAGCGCGGCGCCGCCAAGCACCGACATCCTGCATTCGGCCTTTGCGATCCACCACTTGGACGATCACGCCAAGGTGGCGTTTCTGCAGGCGGCGCGGAGGCGCATGAGCCCCGGGGGCCTGTTCCTCTGGGTCGATGTGTTTCGCGAACCCGGTGAGAGCCGGGAGGCCTACGTGGCGCGGTACACCCAGCGCATCCAACAGGGCTGGCCCCAACTCACGGCCGAGCAGCAGGAGCACGTGATCAGCCATCTGAGCCGTTTCGACATCCCCGCAGACCGCGCCGCCATCGCCGCGGCTGCAGAAGCGGCCGGCTGGCGCTGGACCTGGACCTGGCAGGGAGCGCACCAGGCCGAGGCCATGGCCGCTCTGCAGGCGGTCTGAGGGAAGACGTGCCGCCTCAGCTGTGCTCCCGCAGGAACTGAATGCTGCCCTGGAGCTCATCGGCAAACCGATCGATCTCCTCAGGGGTGGTGGTGAAGCTGAGGCTGGCCCGGGCGGAGGCACCCAGGCCGTAGTGGCGATGCAGGGGCTGGGTGCAGTGGTGACCACTGCGGATGCAGATGCCGGCCGAATCGAGCAGGGCTGCGATGTCGTTGGCATGCACACCGTCCACGTGGAAGGCCGCCAGGGCACCGCGATCCGGTTGCTGGTGGGGTGTGGGGCCCAGGATCTGCAGACCATCGATTGCCTGGAGGTGCTCAAACAGCTGGCGGGTGAGTTGCTGCTCCCAGGCGTGGATGCGATCCAAGCCAATGGCCTCGAGGTAGTCCAGGGCCGCTCCCATGCCGATGGCCTCACCGATGGCCGGGGTGCCGGCCTCGAACTTGTGGGGCAACCCCGCCCAAGTGCTGTGATCCAGGTAGACGTCCTGGATCATTTCGCCACCGCCCAGGAAAGGCGGCATCCCCTCCAGCAGCGTTTCCCTGCCCCACAGGAAGCCCATGCCCGTGGGACCGCAGAGTTTGTGGGAACTTCCCACCAGGAAATCGGCGCCCAGCTGGGCAACATCGATCGGCAGGTGGGGCAGGCTCTGGCAGGCATCCACCAACAACAGCGCCCCGGCCCCGTGGGCCAGGCCGGCAATCTCCGCGATCGGGTTGAGGCAGCCGAGCGTGTTGCTCACCTGCACCAGGCTCACCAGCTTGGTGCGCTCATTCAGCTTGCTGCGCAGGTCTTCAAGGTCCAGCTCACCGGAGGGTGTGAGGCCCGCATGGCGCAACACACAACCGGTGCGGGCCGCCAACAGCTGCCAGGGCACCAGATTGCTGTGGTGCTCCATCACGGTGAGCAGCACCTCATCACCGGCCTGGAGGTTCGCCTCACCCCAACTGCGGGCCACCAGATTGATCGCCTCGCTGGCGTTGCGGGTAAACACGATCTCGTTGGCCGACGCCGCCCCCACGAAGGCAGCCGTCTTGGCGCGAGCTCCTTCAAAACCCTCGGTGGCCCGAGCACTCAGCTGGTGAGCACCGCGGTGCACGTTGGCGTTGTCATGGTCGTAGTAGTGCTGGAGCGCCTCGAGCACCTGCCGCGGCTTCTGACTGGTGGCGGCGTGATCGAGGTAAATCAGGGGCTGCCCCAGGCAGGCTGTCTGGGCCAGCAGGGGGAAATCTGGACGGGTGAGCGCCGCCAGGTTGGGGGCTTCCGCCAACTCCAGGGCAGGGCGCAGCTCATGGGCGGGCACGGTGCTGGTCATGCCGAGGCGAGGAGATGTTCGAAGCGGCACCACTGGCGGGCGGCGCCGGGCAGGTCCCGCAGCACCTCTTCACAGAAAGCCCGCTTGAGCAGGGCTGAAGCCTGATCGGCCGCAATGCCGCGGCTCTGCAGATAGAAGAGCTCGTCGGTCTGCAGGCAACTCACGGTGGCCCCGTGGGCGCACTTCACATCGTCAGCCACGATCTCCAGCTCCGGCTTGGTGTCGATGCGGGCGCGATCGGAGAGCAGCAGGGTGCGGCTGAGCTGGGCGGCGTTGGTGCGCTGGGCTTCCCTGGGCACACGCACAGCCCCGTTGAACACACTGCGGCCCTGGCCGGCCGCCACCGCCTTGTGCAGCTGATCGAGCTCTCCTTCCGGGCCGGAAAAGCTGATGTGGCTGTGGGTGTCGGCGACCTGACGGTGATCAACCACCTGCAGCCCCCTCAGGGTGGTGGAGGCACTGCCATCCACCTGGCGGATACGGGGCTCGAAGCGAGCCAGGCCCCAACCGGCAGCCACCGTGGCAAGGGTGGCGGAACTCTCGGGCTCCTGCTCGATGGCCAGGTGGGCCAGCAGGGCTGCATCGTTGCGGCCTAAGGCCACCATGCCGTGATTCAAGCGGGCACCACGGCCCAGATGGGCCTCCAACACCAGGCTGGTGAGACCAGCACCACGGGCGCTGGCGAACTGACAGAGCTCAAGCTCAGCCTTCTCCTCCAACACCAACAACACCCGCAAGGGCAGCAATCCGGCGGCCTGGGTGCTCACCAGCTCCAGGCTGAGGCTGGAGCGGCTGGCCACCCGCAGGGCCAACACCTGCTGGGCCGCCGCATGGTTGAGTTCAACCGGCCAGTGGTGCTCGCAGGCCGTGGCAGCCAGCGTGTGGCCCAAGGCCTGGGACAGTTCGGAATCGCTGAGGGGTGCAAGCCCTGCTGGCAGCGCAACACCCTCCAAGGGATCGCTGCGACCATCCAGCACCAGCCGCAGAACACCAGGGGCGCCTGGTGGCAAGCCAGCATCACGCGGAGAGCTGGCCAAGGTGCCGTCCAGCCCCGCCAGGAGGCCCAGATCGGTGAAGCGCCAGTCCTCCTGACGACTGGACGGCACGGGAAGTTCGGCCAGGGCCTCACGGCCACGCTGTTGCACAGCAGCCAGCCGCCCGTCAACAACGGGCAGACCCTTGAGCCATTGCTGGGTCCAATCTGCGAGCGCCATAGGAGCAGTGAGGCTTGCCGCCATCAGGCCACCTCCAGGGGCACAGGAGCCTGGGCCGCCAACTCTTGATCCACCCAGTCGTAGCCACGCTCCTCCAATTCAAGGGCGAGCTCTTTGCCACCGGTACGCAAGATGCGTCCCGCCGCCATCACGTGCACGTAATCAGGCGTGATGGCATCGAGCAAGCGCTGATAGTGGGTGATCAACACCGTGGCGTTGTCCGCGTTGGCCAGCTGATTCACGCCTCCCGCCACGATGCGCAGGGCATCGATATCGAGGCCTGAATCCGTTTCATCCAGGATCGCCACCAGAGGCTCCAGTAGAGCCATCTGCAGAATCTCGTTGCGCTTCTTTTCGCCGCCGCTGAAACCCTCATTCACGCTGCGATCGAGGAAAGCCGGATCCATCTGCACCACATTGAGGCGCTCGCGAACCAGATCTTCAAAGGCGAACGTATCCAGCTCTTCGCCCCCCTGTTCAGCGCGGCGCGCGTTGGTGGCCACCCGCAGGAACTCCAGGTTGCTCACCCCAGGGATCTCCACCGGGTATTGAAACCCAAGGAATACGCCGATGCGAGCGCGCAGCTCAGGATCCAGAGCCAGCAGATCCTGGCCGCGGTAGGACACTGCCCCAGCGGTGACGGTGTAAGCCGGATGGCCGGCGAGCACTTTCGAGAGGGTGCTCTTACCGCTGCCATTGCGGCCCATCACGGCATGGATCTCACCGGCCCGCACCGTGAGGTTCACACCCTTGAGGATCGCCTTGTCCTCAACCCGGGCGTGGAGATCCTTGATCTCAAGCAGAACGGGGGCGTCAGGGCGAATCACAGGTGGAAATTGAAAGGGGGAGAACGTGTGGATAAACAAATGAATCCAGGACCAGAAGACAAAGCGGGGCTTAGCCCACCGAGCCTTCCAACTTCAGAGCAAGAAGCTTATCGGCTTCAGCGGCAAACTCCATGGGGAGTTGATTGAAGACATCGCGGCAAAAGCCACTCACCATCATCGAGACCGCCTCTTCAAAGCCAATGCCACGGCTCTGGAGGTAGAACAGCTGATCTTCAGAGATGCGGCAGGTGCTCGCCTCGTGCTCCACAGCTGCCTGGGGCTGCTGGGAACGGATATAGGGATAGGTGTTGGCGGCGGCCTGATCGCCGATCAACATCGAATCGCACTGGCTGTAGTTCTTGGCGCCCACTGCCTTGGGTCCGATCTGGACTAGGCCGCGATAACTATTCGCAGAACGGCCGGCACTGATGCCCTTGCTCACAATCGTGGAGCGGGTGCGCGGCCCCACATGGATCATTTTGGTGCCCGTATCGGCCTGCTGCCTGTGATTGGTGAGCGCCACGGAATAGAACTCACCCACCGATTCGGCACCCTGCAGCACGCAACTGGGGTACTTCCAGGTGATGGCGGAGCCTGTTTCAACCTGGGTCCAACTGATCTTGCTGCGGTCACCCCGGCACTGGCCGCGCTTGGTCACGAAGTTGTAGATCCCACCCACGCCGTTCTCATCTCCGGCGTACCAGTTCTGAACGGTTGAGTACTTAATTGAAGCATCATCGAGGGTCACCAACTCCACCACCGCCGCATGCAGCTGGTTGGTATCGAACATCGGAGCCGTGCAGCCCTCAAGATAACTCACAGACGCCCCCTCTTCAGCCACGATCAGAGTGCGCTCGAACTGGCCGGTATCACCGGAGTTGATGCGGAAGTAGGTGGACAGCTCCATGGGGCATTCCACACCCTTGGGGATGAACACAAACGAGCCATCGCTGAATACCGCCGAGTTCAGTGCCGCAAAATAGTTGTCGTTGATCGGCACCACAGTGCCGAGATAACGTTGAATGAGCTCAGGGTGCTCCTTCACAGCTTCGCTGATGGAGCAGAAGATCACGCCATGCTCGGCCAGCTTCTCCTTGTAGGTGGTCGCAATTGAAACGCTGTCAAAAACGGCGTCCACGGCAACATTGGAAAGGCGCTTCTGCTCGCTGAGAGGAATACCAAGCTTGTCGAAGGTCTCCAGCAGCTTGGGATCCACCTCGTCGAGGCTGGCTTTTTTATCCTGCTGCTTGGGAGCCGCGTAATAGATGATGTCCTGATAATCAATCGGCGGGTAGCCCAGGGTTGCCCAGTCGGGCTCCTGCATCTGCAGCCACTGCCGATAGGCCCGCAGGCGGAACTCGAGAAGGAACGCCGGCTCCTGCTTCTTACTGGAGATCAGACGCACCACGTCCTCACTGAGGCCCTTGGCGATCTTTTCGGTTTCGATATCGGTGACGAAGCCGTACTTGTACGGCTGACTCACCAAATCACCAACGGCCTGTGCAGTGCTCATCGGATTCGCCGTCAGCCGGCAGTAAGGGCTTTAACTTCTTCAAGCGTGATGGTCTGCTTCTCACCGCGGAAAGGATTCTCCTCGGTGAGGAACAGCATGCAATGACAATCCTTGCGCTCACGCATGGGCACACAGGGGCAGTTCCAGAAGGCCTGGGACACTTCGGCTTCCTTGTCCTCGTAGTGGCGGCAGGGGCACAGGGCTCCACCCAACTCATCCTTGTGGCGAGCTAGGCCCTCGAGCACCACAGCCGTGACCCCGGGATCACTGCAGAAATACGTGCCTGTGCGCTGGGCATAGGTCTCAGCGAACTTGCGGATCACCTCAAGGCTGTCGCTGGCTGAAGGGCTGGGGGCGTCAGACATGAGCGCAGGTACGAGGTGAAGGGAACGGCAGGGACGCCTCAACCAGGAGGCGACACCCGAGCAGATCGACCATTAACGAAACCCCAGGGTTTCGTAAGTCGACCATAGGGCACCCGGCTGCGGGCCTGGGGTGATGAGGAGCCATTGTGGCGCGTGACTGGCCCAGGCCGCCCACAGGCGCAAAGCCATACCTGAATCCCCACGTGACGGCCGCCTCGACCCCAGTGGCCGTTTTGGCATGGCATGGTGTAACGGTACGGACGTCGCCATGAGCGCCTCCACCCAGGCACCCACCCGCGAAGCCGCCCTCACCCTGATGCTCCGCCAGGGCGAAGTCACGGCGGGGCAGTTGGCTGATCAACTAGAGGTGTCCGTACAGGTGATGCGCCGCCATCTGCGGTCCCTCCAGGACGACGGCCTCGTGGAGGCCTGCCCAGCAGCTGAGGGGCCTGGCAGGCCGAGTAACCGCTGGCATCTCACCAGCAAAGGTCGCTCCCAATTCCCTGATGGCAGCGAGCACTTCGCCCTGGGCCTGCTCACCTCCATGGCCAGCAGCCTGCCCTCTGAGCTGGTGGACCAGCTCCTGCAGCAGCAGGCTGCCGACAAAGCCGCCGACTACCGCCGCCAGATCGGCCAGGGGAGCCTGCAACAGCGCCTCGAGCAGCTCGTGGAATTGCGGCGCCGCGAGGGCTATGTGGCCGAATGTCGCCCAGACCCGGACAGCGCAGGCTGGATCATCAGTGAGTACCACTGCTCGGTCATGAAGATTGCCGAGCAATTCCCCTGCGTGTGCGACCAGGAACTCCAGCTGATTCGCCACACCTTCCCCGACTGCCAGGTGGAACGGGTGCACTGGCTGCTTGAGGGGGGGCACTCCTGTGGCTTCCGCCTGATCCCGTGCTGAGCGAGGCCGATCTGCAGGAGCTGGAGAGCAGCCTGCTGCCCGCCCTCGAACGCCATCACCTGCGGCTTCTGGCCCACAGCCTGCGCTGCCTGCAGCAGGCGGCCACCAGCCCCGAAGCGCCCCTGCCGAGCCAGCAAGGCCTGCAGGCCTGGGCCCTGCAGCAGCCCAACCTGGCCGTGGATCCCAGCTTCATTCCGGTGCTGGTGGAGCAGCTGGCCAAGGCGGCCGTGCAGCTGGAGGCGATCGGCGCAGGCCTCCACAAGCCCCCCCTGACCCTGGACATGGCCGATCTCGTGCGCTGGGGACGGGCCCAAGCCGACGCCCGCATCGCCGCGCTCAACGACCCAACAGCCCCACCACACAACTGACGCCGGCGAGGGCCAACAGGGCGGCAACCACGCCGGCCCAGCCGGGCCGATCCCCTTCCAATCCCGCCAGCGGCAGCGCCATCACCGGAGATCGGAAGAGCGTCGTGTAGGGAAAGAAGTGTCTTCGCCTGTGTAGATCTCGGTGGTCGCCGTATCATT
>CALJTZ010000216.1 GCA_937975655.1 uncultured Synechococcus sp.
CGCCAATAGAAGCGTGGAAATGTGGTATCCATCGGCGTCGGCATCCATCAGGAGGATGATTTTGCCATAGCGAAGCCCCGAGTGGTCGTACCTTTCCCCGATTCCGGTACCAATTGCACTAACCAGATCCTTAAGTTCCTGATTAACCAGAACTTTCCCAAGAGCCATTCCCTCGGAATTGAGCACCTTCCCCCGCAAGGGAAGAACGGCCTGGATCCGGTTGTTTCTCCCCTGCTTCGCCGAACCGCCTGCACCGTCGCCTTCCACCAGGAACAGCACATCGCGCCCGGCCTGCAGCCAGGGCAGCACCTCCGGGTGCTGCAGCACCGCCGCCATCAGGCAGCTCAAGGACGATGCGGTGGTTTCGTAGCCGGCAAACAACAGCAGAAGCAACTGCTCCACCAGGTCGTCGTCGGTGAGCGGCAGGCCCGCTTCATCGAGGCCGCCACTGAGCAGATCCAGGCCACCGGCCAGAGGTTCCCCCGCCGCCACCTGCTGGCGCGCCCGCTCCAGCACCCCAGCCAAGCGTGCCAGCAGCCGGCTGCGGGCCTGCAGCGCCCGGGCAAAGGGGCTCCCCGGCAAGGCGATCGGAATCGAAAACAGGGCGCGGGTCCAGATTTCAAAGTCGGCGAACAGGGCGTCGCGGTCGTTGCCCTCCAGCCCCAGCACCACCGTGGCGATCACCGTGAAGGCAAAGCGGCGCATGCGCGCCACCAGCGGCACCGGTGCGGTGGCGGCCTGCAGCTCGGCGGCCAGCTCCTCCACCAGCGTCACGATCGCGGGGGTGTAGCGGCGCAGCGCCGCCGCCGAAAACAACTGCCCCACCACCCGCCGCCGGGCGCGATGGTCGGCGCCGTTGCGGTTCGCCAGCGAACGGCTACCCAGCAGCTGGCGCACACTCTCGGGCCACCAGCCCTCGGTGGCCTCGGGCTGGGCCAGCAGATCGGTGATCGCCCGGCCGCCGCGGATGAACACCAGCGGTTGGCCCAGCAGCTTGGTTTCATACACGTTGCCGAGCTGCGCAAAGCGCTGCTGGGCGAAGTCCGCGTCACGGAAGAAGGCCAGCGCCTCCAGCACCCCGCTGATGGCGCCGGTACTCGGCAATGGGCGAGGGGAGAGGGGCATAACAACGTGCAGAGTCCGTGGGCACTGATCACCACCGCATCTCCCACCGACACGGTGGTGATTGCTGCCGTGGATCGCGAAGGTGTTGTCGGTGTTGAACGCAAGCGACTGCTTGACAGCATCCCGCGCAGCTCCAGCCTAGGAAGCCGCCCTGCAGAGGTACGCGCCGAAAGTGGGGACCCATGACCCTTCTGGCCCAGGCAATCCAACCGGCTCGACTAACGTCATGGAGTACGCAATGACGCCTCCCATTTGACGACCGTAAGCGTCATCACGCCGACCCGGCTCCTACCGGATCGGTTGCCCATGTTGAGCCATTTAAATCGCAGCCTGGCGAAAAATAGCTGCAGCATCGAACATGTGATCGTCGTTGATGGCAACGGCATCGAAGCCCTCCCCGCGGAGCTTGCGGCCAACGCCACCGTGATCGCATCGGCCCGGCCCATTGGTCAGGCCGCAGCTCGGAATCTGGGTTTGCTTGTGGCACGGGGTGCGTGGATCACCAGCGCCGACGATGACGACTGGCTTTATCCCCACTCCATCGACCAACGCCTAGCGGCGATCGAGGGCCAGACAGGGGCCCTATGGGCAGCGGGATATTGCACTGACGACCTCAAGAATGATCCCGCCATCGTGTCCGCGGGACCATGCCTGGCGGGTGATATCTGGCGCGCATGGCCATCGCCCCATGACAGCATTCCCCTAGGCCCAACCACCCTGCTGGTGGAGGCTGCCTTGCTGAAGCGCGTCGGTGGCTGGATGGGCCTGCCTCAAGGTGAAGATGTGGGCATGATGATCGCCGTCACCAGCAGTGCCCCAGGCGTGTTAATTGCTGATTACGTGTATCACATACGCCTCCACTTTGGGCAGATGACGAAAGCCGCCTGGTTCGATGATTTGGAGCTGTTGTCGCGCCGCTCTGCCTGGGAGCGCGGACAATCTATTCTCGCTCAGCAGCAGCAGGCCAGCACCTCAATGCCCTCGGTCCGCCAGCGCATGGTGAGCCTGTGAGTCCCAACACCCTGCCGCCGATCGCCGGTCGCGAGGCGGAGATCCTGGCCCTGGTGCAGCAGAACCAGCCCGTAGTTCTGCCCAGCACCACGCTGCAGCTGGAGCAGATCTGCTCAGCCTTCGCCTGTGCCCTGCACATGCACCAGCCCACGATTCCGGCCGGGGCTAACGGAGAGCTGATCTCCCATCTCCAATACATGTTCGAGCACCCCGGCGAGGGCGATACCCACAACGCCGAGCCCCTCGCCCAGTGCTACCGGCGCATGGCTGAATTGATTCCCCAGCTGATCAGCGAAGGCTGCAACCCGCGGATCATGCTGGATTATTCCGGCAATCTGCTCTGGGGATTCGAGCAGATGGGCCGCGCCGACATCCTCGAGGCCCTGCGATTTTTGGCCTGCGATCCCACCATGCAACCCCACGTGGAGTGGCTGGGCACCTTCTGGAGCCACGCCGTGGCCCCCTCCACGCCAATCCCCGATCTAAAGCTGCAGATCCTGGCCTGGCAGCAGCACTTCGCCGCCTTGTTCGGCGACCAGGCGCTACAGCGGGTGAAGGGCTTCTCGCCGCCGGAGATGCACCTGCCCAACCACCCCGACACCCTCTATGCCTTCGTGAAGGCCTTGCGGGAGTGCGGCTACCGCTGGCTGCTGGTGCAGGAACACAGCGTGGAAAACCTCGATGGTTCTGGCCTCAGCCACGCGCAGAAGTACCTCCCCAATCAATTGGTGGCGCGCAGCTCCAGTGGTGACACGGTGAGTATCACCACCCTGATCAAAACCCAGGGCTCCGACACCAAGTTGGTGGGCCAGATGCAGCCCTGCTACGAGGCCCTGAGCCTGGGGCGGATGGCGCTGGGCGACATCCCCATTCCCGCCCTGGTGTCCCAGATCGCCGACGGCGAAAACGGCGGCGTGATGATGAACGAATTTCCCCAGGCCTTCCTCCAGGCCCATCGCAAGCTGACGGGCGACAGCGGGCGCACGGTGGCGATCAACGGCACGGAATACCTCGAACTGCTGGAGGCCGCCGGTGTCACCACTGAGGCCTACCCCCGGATTCAGGCGGTACAGCAGCACAAGCTGTGGCAACGCCTCGATGGGCCCATCAGCCCGGAAGCGGTGCAGGCCGCCATGGGCGAACTCCAGGCCAGTGATCCCAGCTTCTCGATGGCCGGCGCCTCCTGGACCAACAACCTCAGCTGGGTGGAGGGCTACACAAACGTGTTGGAGCCGATGAACCGCCTCAGCGCCGCCTTTCACCAGCGCTTCGATGCACCGGTAGCGACCGACCCCGCTGTGACCCGCAGCCAGCCCTACCAGCAGGCCCTGTTGCATCTGCTGCTGTTGCAAACCAGCTGCTTCCGCTACTGGGGCCAGGGCGCCTGGACCGACTACGCCACAGAGATCTACCGCCGGGGTGAGGCGGCGCTCTCCTCCTCGATCCGGTAGTACAGCCGATCATCGGAGCAGCACAAATCGGCGTAGTAGCGCTCGAGCACCCCATGGGCCTCGTCGTAGCTGGCGAACACCTGGCCGGTGATGGCGTCCTGGCCGCCATCGTCCCGCTGGATCCGGTAGTGCCTGGCCATGCAGCACCTCTGGGTTCTGGGCCTCCCTAGCCTGCAGCCATGGCCAGCGCTGATCCCCTGCCCCCCTGGCGGCCCCTGCTGCGGGGGGCACGCGAGCGGGAGGGGCGCTCCCCCCAGGCCCGCTGGCTGCAGCTCGCCACCGTGGCGGCCGATGGCACGCCGCGGCTGCGCACCCTGGTGTTCCGCGGCTGGGCCGGCGCAGCGGAGCTGGATCTGCTCACCGATGGCCGCAGCGCCAAGGCCGCCGAAGTGCGCCACCAGCCGGCGGTGGAGCTGGGCTGGCTGCTGCCCAAGGCCCGCTGCCAATTCCGCCTGCGCGGCGCCCTGATAGCCCTTCCGGCGGAGCTGGAGGCCAGCGAACGGCAGCGGCACTGGCAGGGCCTCACCCCGGGGGGCCGGGCCCTCTGGGGCTGGCCGGCGCCGGGCGAGCCGCTGGAGAGCGAGGGGCACTTCCCCGCCGCACTCGGCGACCAGCTGCCGATCCCCCCCTGTTTCCAGTTGCTGCGCATCGGCCTGGAGCAGGTGGAGCTGCTGGAGCTCACTAAACACCCCCACCGCCGCCGCCGCTGGTGCCGCGAGGATGGCTGGGCGGAGCAACGCCTCAATCCCTGACCCACCCCCCGCTCTGATGCCCCACCACGCCGAGCGCCCCACCAAGATCTGCCCCGTGTGCCAGCGCCCCTTCCAGTGGCGCAAAAAGTGGAAGGACGTGTGGGACGAGGTGCGCTACTGCTCGGAGCGCTGCCGCCGCCGCCGCCCAGCCCAGCCCTGATCGCACGCCTGTTGATGAACCTGAACGCCAACCTCAACCAGCGGGTGGTGCTGGACACCAACACCATCGCGTGGACGCCATCACCGATGGCTGGCGTGGAGCGCCGCATGCTCGATCGCGAGGGCGGCGAAGTGGCCCGCACCACCTCGATCGTGCGCTACGCCCCCGGCAGCAGCTTTGAGCGCCATGGCCATGGCGGTGGCGAGGAGTTTCTGGTGCTCGAGGGTGTCTTTTCAGACGAGCTGGGCCACTACCCCGCCGGCACCTACGTGCGCAATCCGGTGGGATCCAGCCATGCACCCTTCAGCCAGGAGGGCTGCACGATCCTGGTGAAGCTGCAGCAGATGCACCCGGCAGACCAGCAGCGGGTGGTGATCCACACCACCACCAGCACCTGGGTGCCGGGCCTGGTGCCCGGGCTGGAGGTGCTGCCCCTGCACGCCCATGGCCCGGAACATGTGGCCCTGGTGCGCTGGGCACCAGGCACGGTGTTTCAGGCCCACAGCCACGCCGGCGGCGAGGAAATCCTGGTGCTCGAGGGTGTGTTTCAGGATGAACATGGCACCTATCCCGCCGGCAGCTGGCTGCGCAATCCCCACGGCAGCATCCATCGGCCCTGGAGTGAGGCGGGCTGCACCATCTGGGTGAAGACGGGCCACCTCAGCCCGCTCTCTGGCGATTAGGAAGAGGCCGACATCCGCTGGCTGATGGCCCAGGTGGTAGCGGCCTTCTGCGTGTGCCAGGCCTGCAACAACTGCTTCGCCAGGTGCTGCAGTTCCGCGGGATCCACAGAGGCATCGATCACGCGGTTGAAGCGCTCGATCTCGAATTGCTGGGCGATGGAGAGATCAATCGGCATGGACATGGCCTCACTCCCGATGGGTGAGGCCAAGGTATCGAGCAGGCACAGAACGGTGGTAGCGAGCACCACCAAGCTGCCCCACAACAGCATTGCAAGTTGTGAAACACCCATCTCGATAAGTTTCGCCAATGGTATTCATGAGCGATCGCCATTCCTTCCCATGCGCCTCAGCTGGCCCCAGCATCTGCAGGCCGCTCGCACCATCGAGCTCACCGGCGATCAGCACCGCGGCACATCGCTGGCCCTGATGGGCCTGTCCCTGCTGCTGCTGGCCGAGGATCTGCTGGAGCTGGAACGCCATGCAGCTGGTCCCAGCAACGGCCCTTGCTGATCCCGCAGATCAGGTGTCAGCAGGGTTCAGCACAACCGCCAGCGGCACGCCAAAGCTGAACATCGCCGCCCCCTCCTCAGCCTGTGCCGGCAGCATGGCCACTAGGGGCAACTCGCGATCAGCAAAGCAAGCCCGGCTCTTCACCACAAAGGCGGCACTGTCCTCCACGCTCCACAGGGCCTTGCCCTGCTCGGCCCGTTCCTGGCGGTAGGCCTCGAAGGCCTCCTCAAAGGCCGGGCCATCAAGGGCATCCGTGGCGCAGATCTCGAAGGCCTGCTGCGCATCGAGGGAGTCGAGCAGTTGGAAAAACCGCTTGAGTTCAGGAGCCGCGATCGTGCTGGAGGCCTTCAGCACCGAATTGATAGTGCCCACCCGGGCGGGGATCAAACGCGCTGGCTGCTTACGGGCATCGATCACCGCCACGGGCAGGGAGAGATCCCAGCTGCTCTGCTGCGCCATGGCGGCAGCCACATCACGGATCTCGAGGCGCAACTCGCGCAGCAACGCCTGGATGCGGGGCAGGGATTCCATGGCTGGAGCGTACCCATGGGTCGCAGGCCGGTGGTGGCCGTTGCCAGGCTGAGCGCAGCACCTGCCCCCAGCGCCATGCCTGCCGCCATCACCCCGCCCCTCAACCAGGAGAGCCTGCGGCATTTGTTCACCAAGCCCTACGGGGTGGCGGCACCCACGGCCGAGCAGTGGCGGCAGGTGTATGCCGAGAACGTGCACTTTGAAGACCCCACCCAGAGCAAGGACGGGGTTGACGCTTACATCCTGGCCCAGCAGGGCCTGGTGCAGCGCTGCGACGATGTGTTCCTGGAGGCTGGAGCCGTGGCCATCGATGGCGACACCGCCTTCGTGGAATGGCGCATGGGCCTGAAGATCAAGGGCATTGAATTCATCTACCCCGGTGCCAGCCGCCTGCGCTTCGGCGCGGATGGCCGCATCGTGGATCATCGCGACTACTTCGATTTCGTGGGCCCCACCTTTGAGCCGGTGCCGGTGGTGGGCGGTTTGGTGCGCTGGCTCTACAAGCGTTTTGTGGCCTGACGATCACTGCAAGACCGCGTCCATGATGCGCCCCACCCTCTACCTGGCATCGCCCTACGGCTTCTCCGCCCACTGGCGCAGCAGGTTGCTGCCGGATTTCGTGGAAGCCCTCGAGGCCCTCGGGCTGGAGGTGTGGGAGCCATTCACCCGCAACGGGCAGGTGGATCTGGCCCAGGAGGGCTGGGCCTGGAAAGTAGCCCAGGCAGACCTGCAGGACGTGCGCGATG
>CALJTZ010000217.1 GCA_937975655.1 uncultured Synechococcus sp.
CGATCTCGATCCGTCCTCCAGCACACTCCGCTGCGCCCGTCTGAGTGGTTGCGGCGTTACTCCTTGCCATGGTGCGTCTTTCAGATCTGGCACTGGCTGCCCTATCAGTTCCATCAGATCCCCCGCTCCCAGCAGTCCCTTGATCGGATAGACATCTGCCGGTTGCAGGTTCATTTTGTGCATCAGATCCCGTACCATCCCGGCTGGCATGGCGTGATCCACTTCCAGTCGAACCACGTCGCCTCCACGGCGCCTTTTTCGCAACCCCTCCTGCAGGGCTTCAAGGAGATCATCGGCATCCTGCTCCCGCAGTTCCAGATCGGCATCCCGGGTTACCCGGAAGAGGTGACAAGCGTTGATGCTCATCCCCGGAAACAGCCGACCGAGGTTGAACGTGATCAGCTCTTCCTGCGCAACCATGATGGCGACAGGTTCCGGATGGCGTTCTCCGTGTAACTCAGCGGGAAGCTGCACAAACCTTGGCCCACTCCTTGTGGGCAGCTTGATCCGCGCCAGCTGCTGCTGCTGGCTTCCCGGTTCGCTGATCAGGGCGGCGAGATTCAGGCTGAGGTTGCTGATGAAGGGCCATGGATCGTTCAGCTCCATCACCCTTGGAGACAGGATCGGCCTGATGTGCGTCAGAAAGTAGCTCTGGACCCAGTCCTTTTGTCGGCGCGACAGAGCCTGATACTGAAGCAGCAGCACCCCTCGGCTGGAGAGCTGAGGTTGTAGTTGTTCGTCGAGATGCTGCTGTTGCCGCGCCAGTAGGGGTAGCAGTTGTTCTCGGATCGCGTGGAGCTGCTCGAGCGCCGTGTGCCCATCCTCGCCTTGGCACTTCAGTCCGGCCTCAACCTGCGACTTCAGGGAGGCCACACGCACCATGAAAAACTCGTCGAGGTTGTTGGTGAAGATGGCGCTGAACTTGGCCTGCTCCAACAGTGGTGTTGTGTCGTCGCATGCCAGCTCTAGAACCCTCTGGTTGAACCGGATCCAGCTCAGCTCCCGATTGATCGAGGGGTTATGCATGCTTGCCCTGCTCCGCTTGCGATCTCCGCATCAGCGTCGCGTTGCCGTCCAGTCTTCGAACCAGCCACGTTTTTGTAACCAGATGGTTTGTATCGTGGCGATCATGCCCATCAGTAGCAGTGCTGACAAGTATCCATATGACCAATTGAGTTCTGGCATGTTCTCGAAGTTCATGCCGTAAATGCCAGCAATGAACGTGAGAGGTGCAAAGATCGTGGATACGATGGTGAGTGTTTTCATCACCTGGTTCATGCGATTTCCCGTGCTGGCCATGTGGGCTTCGGTGACGGCATCACACTGATGACGCAGAATTTCGCAGCTCTCAAAGATCTGCTCAACATTCTGGGCCATTTCCCTGAAGCCCTGTAGGCCCTCGGGTCCCATCACAGGTTGGTTCTGGCGCAGGAAGAGCAGGGTCTGGTGGCGTAGCGGCCAGAGTTGTTGGCGTATCCGCCGCAGATTATTGCGTAGTTGGTAGGCTTTCCCCAGGATTCTCGGCTTTGGATCCCGAAGGGCAGCTTCCTCCAGATCGTCCAGGCGGTTGGCCATCTGCTCCAGCATGGGAAAAATCCCATCCAGCAGGTTGTCCACCATGTAATGCAAGAGATCGTCGAGATCATCTCCTGCGGCTGCAGGTGTTTTGCTCTGCAGCCAATGCAGCAGTGAGTCAAAGGAGGTTTGGCCAGGTGCTTCCTCGATGGAGATCAGCAGGTTGCGCATCAGCACCATGCTCACCTGGTCACTTTCCAACTCCAGCGGGTCCCGGGAAAAGCGCAGTCTGTGCAGAACCACGGCAATCACCTCCCCTAGGGAATCCACCCGCGTGGCCTGGGGTGTGTCGAGTAGCAGGGGATGAAACGCCTCGGGCACCTCCAGCGTGTTCAGTAGGGCATGGGTCACGTGGGGTTGGCCCAGGCCTGTGAGTCTCACCCAGAGGGGCAGGCCCATGGCCTTGATGGCCTCGAGTTCCGCCAATGTGCTGACGCGCCTTTCTTCAACGCCTCCGGGAGCCAGCAGCACAACCCTGCAATCGCTTGCAGCGCGACCGCCAGCCAGGTAAAGGGCGGTGGGCATGGTTCCGGGTCTCTCTTCGAGCCGCCTGGAATCAAGCGAACCTGGCGTGGGCCTCAACATCGACAGTTCTTGCACCCATGCCCCCTGCTGTAGACCGTAGCCATGGGGGATCCCCAGGCTGCGGTGGGCCAAGCCACCGTTGTGTTGTGTTGTACCCGACAGCGTTGCTTCACGGATTGGTGTGAACTGCTCTGGTGTTCGCGGCAGATGTGGTGGCATCGTTTCGCAACTGGTTCGCGCCAGTGGCTTCTTGCCTGGCGATTCAATTGTTGTTTGTGGCCTGCCTGCACTACTTGCCGATCCAACCCTTGCCGGCCCAATCTCCAGGGTTTGCACCAGTGGCAACCCACTGATTGCTCGCTCTCGAGAAGCACCGTTGTTTCAGTCCAGCAGGCTTTTGGCTTCCAGCTCTGTTGCCGCGGCGGCGCGGGCCAGGGCTGTGGTCATCGTGCGATAAAAGGCGCTGTATTCGTGTCGGCCCAGCAGGCACGCCTGCATCGGTTCGTGTAGAACGGCAGCCTGCATGATGCCAAACAACATCAAGGCTTCCTGCTGGGATAGGCAGATCAGGTGATCGTCATTGATCTGGGTGAACTTCACGCAAATGTCAATACTTCTGATGAACCTAGCAGCACTCACGCCCCCTTCCTGCTCATAACCTCCCGTTAACTCTTTGCGCTTCTCATCGTTCACAGTGGGCTCAGGGTTCCTGTCCCCTGCACCATGGACGCTCGGCTCACCTGTGGACTCTTTGCTGCGGAACAGCTGCAGCGCCATGTGCGTTCGGTGGTGAGCCTCCAGGCCGACGTGCTGGCCGATCGTGACCCCGAGCCCCTGCACCAGATGCGGGTGCGCTTCCGTCGGGTGCGCAGCACCCTCACCCAGTTCGGGCCGGCCCTCATGCTGCCTGAGCGGCTCGACGATGACCGCATTGCCAAGATTGGTCGCAGGCTTGGCATGGCGCGGGATCTGGATGTTCTGAGGGCGCACCTTCAGGACGCGCTCATGCCGTTGCTGCCGGAGCGGGAGATTCTTGTGCTCAAGCCGGTGCTCAAGCAGCTGCGCCGCGAGCGCAAGCTCGCCTTTGCTGACCTGCAGGACACCCTGCAGGGGCGCCGTTACCTGCGGCTGCTGGCTGATCTTCAGGGATGGCTGAAGCAGCCACGATTCACGTCCCTGGGGGAGGAGTTGCTCCTCGATTGGTTGCCCCATTGGAAGTTGGCGGTGGCTTCCGATCTCCTCGCCCATCCCGGCTGGCGGGTGCTGGATCCCCACAACCTGCAAGGCCTGGAGGCCGTGCATCAACTGCGCAGACGCTTGAAGCGACTCCGCTACGGCCTGGCCAACCTGCAACCTCTTGCGCCAGACAGCCTGGATCCCTGGCTGGCTCGCCTCAAGGCGATGCAGGAGCACCTGGGCGACCTCAATGATCTGCAGGTGCTGCAGGTTGCCCTGGTCCACCAGTTGGAGGCCGAGGCGGATGCGGTGGTGCCCACCCTCTGCAGCCTGATTGCGGAATCGCGCGCCAAGGCATGGGGCCACTGGCTCGAGCTCTCCGCCGATCTGCGAACGCCCCAGGGCCGCAGCCAGCTCTATTGGATGTTGGTGAGCCCGTCGGCGTGATGCCAGGTCCGGCGGCTGTCAAGTGCTGCCAACACCGTGGATCTGCCCTAGAGCCCCATAGTCTCCAGGCCCAAATGGAATAGCGCCACAGTTGTCGATTGTTCAGGCCTGTGGGCCCGTGGCCCTGCCCCTGTTGCTTGTCTCGATCGTGGTGGCCACCGTGCTGTTTGATCGCTGCCTGTTCTGGTGGCAGTGGTGGCGCCTGCCGGAGCAGCGGCTCCGCGGTAGCCGCCAGCTGTTGAGGGAGTGCAGCACGAGCCCTGAGCGCCAGCTGCAGCTTCGCCGCCTCAAGCGAGCCATGGCCCAGGGCGAGACATTCCTTCAAGGCGCCGTGTTGGTGGCGCCGATGTTGGGGCTGCTGGGCACGGTTATTGGCCTGATGAAGGTGCTGCGCG
Source organism: uncultured Synechococcus sp. (assembly GCA_937975655.1). Classification (GTDB taxonomy): domain Bacteria; phylum Cyanobacteriota; class Cyanobacteriia; order PCC-6307; family Cyanobiaceae; genus Vulcanococcus. The sequence continues at coordinate 4,119 of CALJTZ010000217.1, forward strand.
CCCTCGGCCCCCAGCTGCTGCTGCCCTCCACCACCCCCCTCGTCGGCTACGGCGATGTGTTGGTGAGCACGGTGCTGGGTCTGCAGCTTGCTCTCGTGGCTCTGGTGGCGGGTCAGGTCAACCGCGGCCTGCGCCAATGGCAGTTCCAGAACCTCGAGTTCCTCGTGCAGGAGCTGGATCTGCGCCCATGACTGCCGGCACGCTTGCCCTTGTTCCCAGCCTGGGTGCGGTGCTCTCGGTGCTCACCGCTGTGGCGGGTCTGCCTGTGTTGCTGGCCGGCGCTCCGGAACCCACGCTGCGCCGTCCCGTGGCCTCGGCCACGGCCCTGGTGCTGGTGTTGGCCAAAAGCAGCAGTGGTGTTTGGTACGCCAACGGCACGGCGGTGCCCCAGCCTGATTTGGCCCGCCGTTTGCGTCAGCAGGGCCCAAGGTTTCGCATCCGCTTTTTGGCCTCCCCTGGGCTCACCACGGCCCAGGTGAGTGAAGCCATGGCCTGGCTGCGTCGCCAGAGCCGTACGTCCGTGCAGTTGGAGCTGGCGACTCAGGGATGAGACCTGCATGCTGGCCAGCGCTTGCCTATGGCGGCTGCGGCGTCACGATCACCGGCCTGGCGCTGGCCCTGCTGCTGTTGCCCCAGCAGCTGGTGCTGCGGCCGATGCAGCAGGGAGTCCTCCAACTGCATGTGCAAGCCGACGGCAGCCTGCGCCTCTGGAACCAGCCCGTGAGCGAGCGCCAGCTGGAGGCTTTGCTCCGCAGGGCCTCTGCACGCCCAGGCTGGCAGAGGCTTCGGGTTGTTCCCGACCCCGGCGCCCCCTGGGGTCAGGTGCTGCGCCTGATCGACCAACTCGACGACCGAGGTCTTCCGCTTGAACTTCAACTCCCTGCGGCCTGAACTGTTGCTGGCCCTGGCTCTGAACGGCGTCTGGTTGGCGTTCGTGGGGTTGGTGCCCCGCCCCGAGCCGCCGCGTCCCACCGCCACCGCTGTCGATGCCCCGCAGTTGCTGCGGCTGAGTCGCAAGCTATTGGCCCAGGAGGAGGCCCAGCGCCGTTCCCTGCCGATGATCGCGGCCCTGGATGCCTTGCCACCACCGCCTCCACCGGAGCTGCTCAGCCCCTCCCCGCGGCGCGTTGCTACCCCCGCTTCGCCTGCTGCACCTGCCAATGGCTGGGTTTGGTCCCAGGCGGATCAGGACCTCCCGCCGGAGCCGGCTCAGGCCCTGGAACTGTCCCAGGCCTGGATTC
>CALJTZ010000218.1 GCA_937975655.1 uncultured Synechococcus sp.
GCCCACATGCAGCAGTGCCTCCACGGCCCGGTCCCTGGCCACGGCCACCGTGATGCCGGGCGGGCTGAAGCTGGCCTGGCTCACCCAGCTGGCCACCATGGCGCCACTCAGGCGCGCGGCCCCTTCGCCCTTCACGGTGGTGAGCACGCACAGGGAACCCACCACCCGGCCCAGGGCCAGCACAGCTGGATTGCTGCGGCTTTCGCTCAGGCCGCCGCCCGTGCTGGCCCGGCGCTGGGCCTTGCGCTGGTCGTTCAGCAGGCTGCGTCCGAGAGCTGTGCCCGTTTCCTCGCAGGCTTTGAGGGTGGCGGCATCGGGGCTGAATTTCACCTTGATGGGCTCAAAGGCGAAGCGGAAGCCGCCATCTCGCAACTTGCTTTCGAGCAGGTCGAGGGCTTCACCGCTCCAGCCGAAGCTGCCGAACACCCCCACGGGTTTGGAGCGGTCGCCCTCGGCCAGCAGGGTGCCGAGGGCCGACACGATCGGCGTGGGGGCATGCCCCCCCAGGGTGGGCGACCCGATCAGCACGGCATCGCACTGGCGGATCGCCTCCAGCAGCTTTTCGGCGGGGGTGAATTCACAGTTGATGCTCTCCACCCGCACACCGGTGCGTGCCACCCCCTGGGCCAGGGCATCGGCGATGGCGGCCGTGTTGCCATAGGCGCTGGCGAACAGCAGCGCCACCGACAGCTTGGACCGCTCCTGGGTTGCACCCCAGCGGCGGTAGTCCACCAGCAGGCTGCGCCAGCTCTCGGCGATGGCCGGTCCATGGCCGGGGGCAATGGTGCGGATGGGCAGTTCGTCCACCCGGTTGAGCACCGCCTCCACCTGGCGCACCATCGGTGCCATCAGGCAGTCGTAGAAGTAGCGGCGGTCTTCCTCCGTGCTGCTGCGGTTGGCTTCGGCGAAGGCCTCCGTGCACAGGTGGGCGGCGAAGAATTTGCCGCTCATCAGCAGGCCCGTCTTCTGCTCAAAGGCGATCAGTCCGCCGGGCCAGCGGGGGGTTGGGGTGGGGATCAGGGTGATGGCATAGCCGTCCGCGAGGGGGCGGCTGGCCTCCTGCTTCACCACGTCAATCCCAGGCAGCGGCGGAATCGTCTCCTCGCTGGTGGCGGTTCCGGGGGGTGTGGGCCTGCGCTGGTCCCACAGCTCCGTGAGCAGCTTGGCTCCGGCGTTGGAGGCCACCAGCATCAGGTTCGGCCACTGGACGGCCAGGCGCCGCAGCAGGCTCACCCGGTTGGGGTTCACGTGCCCCACCACCACCTTCAGGGCCGCCTCGGCGGGCACCAACCCGGCCAACTGTTCCAGGAACGGTGCGGCGAAGGATTCCCCGGGTGGATGCACCAACACCGGCGGCACCGGCTGGCCAGCCGCGGTGGTGCCGGCGCTGAACAGAAAGCTGTTGGCGCTCGTGCCCCGTTCGAGGCCGTACTCCACCTCAAAGCGCAGCCGATTGGGACTGAGCCCCCGCAGGCAGAACAGGCCGGGCTCGATGGCCAGCTGAATCACCCGGCGGCTGGCTGCGACTGGGCTGGCGGTGGTGAGGTCCATCAGTAGTGGTTACCCACCTTGCGGTGGTGCACGGCGGTGGAGGCTTCCATATCGGAGACGTTGCCCTGTTCCACCTCGGCGTAGATGATCCAGTGGTCGGGCCCCTCCATCCGCTGGGACACACGGCAGCCCAGGTAGGCGAGGGCATCCCCCAGCACCGGCCCACCGGTGGCGACGCCCTCCAGGGTGTTGATGCCGGCGAAACGGTTGGCGCCGGGGGGGAAGCGCTTGAGGAAATGGCGCAGGAGCTGCTGGTGGTTGTCCTCCTGCAGGATGTTGAGCACGAAGCGGTCGCCCACCTGCATCAGGGCCTCGATGGCCCGGTCCTTGGCCACGGCCACGGTGAGTCCAGGGGGGTCGAAGCTGGCCTGGCTCACCCAGCTGGCCACCATGGCGGAAGCGCGCTCCTCCTGCCGGGCTGTCACCACGTAGAGCCCGCCGCTGAGGCGGCCCAGGGCCTTGTCGAGGTCGCCATCCAGCGACTTCATCGCCGCGATGGTCTTCTCCCGCGTGAGCAGTTGGCCCAGGTCGGTGCCGGCCTCCTCGCAGCGCTGATAGTCGTTGCCGTCAGGCACCTGGCGAATGCGCAGCGGGTCAAAGGCTTCCTTCTGGCCGAGGCTGCGCAGCTGGGCGGCCACGGTGTCGATGGGCTCGTCGTTGCCGCCGTAGGCGTCGTAGGTGGCCACCCATTGCTTGGGTTGCAGGGCCGCCAGCAGGGTGCCGATGGAACTCTGTAGCTCGGCATCGGCGTTGGCGGGCCAGGTGGGCACCACCACGGCGCTGGCCTCGCCGATCAGGGCACTGAGCTCCTGGGCATCGGTGGCCCGCAGGTCCACCAGTTGCACCTGGGCCTCGGCCTTGCCGATGCCACGGGCGATGGCTTGGCTGAGGCGATCGCAGAAGCCGTACTGGCTCACATAGCAAACAGCCGCATAGGCCTCGCCCTTGCTGCGGCCGGTGCTCCAGTCGCGGTAGTCGGAGAGCCACAGGCCTAGGTGCTCCTGCAGCAGCGGCCCATGGCCCACGGCCACCGTGTGGATGGGCGGCAGGGCGTCCATGCGCTTCATGGCCTGCAGCACGCTGCGGGCGTTGGGGCCCATCAGGCAGTCGTAATAAAAGCGGAAATCCGGCGCGATGGCGCCTGGATCCACATCGAACACCTCGTCGGAGCAGTAGTGCAGGCCGAAGGCATCGCAGGTGTAGAGGATGGCCGTGCCGTGGTCGTAGGAAAAGATCGTGTCCGGCCAGTGCAGATTCGGAGCACTGAGGAACTCGAAGCGGTGCTGCACCCCGCTCGCGGGGTTGGTGCCCAGATCCAGCTCCTCGCCGCTTTTCACGGCCCGACTCTTGAAGGGCCGGTGCACCTGGCTCTCCAGGAACTGGATGGCCACCTTGGAGCCCACGATCTCGATCTCGGGGTGAAGATCGATCAGGTGGCCGATCAGGCCGGAGTGATCCGGCTCGGTGTGGCTCACGATCAGGTGATCGATCGCCGTGGGATCGATCTGCTCCTGCAGCAGCGGCAGCCAGGTGCTCTCAAATTTGAGATGGCTGGTGTCGATCAGGGCGGTGCGCTCACCCCGCACCAGAAAACTGTTGTAGGTGGTGCCGTTGCGCAGGCCGAACTCGATGTCGAAGCGGCTGCGGTCCCAGTCGAGCGAGCGGATCGTGGTGGTGTCGGGGCCAATGGCCTCGCACTGGAGGCTCAGCCGTGGCGTCGTGGCGGTTGCTGCGGCGGCCATGGATTCCCCTGGATGCAGGCGAACTTTAGGAAAAAGCCCCGGCCGTCAGGCCGGGGCAGGGTCCCGTGGTCTCGATTGGTGTGATCTGGAGTTCGCGGATGGCGCTGGTTCAGCCCTCCACCGTCACGTTCACGCTGGTCATGGTCTGGGCTTTGGGGGCCTGAACCGTGAGCAGTCCGTCGCGGTAGCGAGCCTCGAGGCCCTCCCGGGCAATGCCGGAGGGGAAGCGGAAGCTGCGGCTCCAGGTGCCATAGCGGAACTCGCTGAGCAGGGGGCCGGGGGCATCCGCGTCACTGCTGGATTGGCGCACGGCGCTGATCACCAGGGTGCGGTCGGTGGCTTTCACCTCGATGGAGTCTTTGGCAACGCCGGGCAACTCCAGGGTGATGGCAAAGCCCGTCTCCGTTTCACGCACTTCAGCGGCGGGAACGCGCTCGGCCTGTTGCACTTGTTGCTCGAGGCGCTCGAGCAGATCGAAGGGAGATTGGCGCAGGGTGAGCATGGTGATGGCTCCGAATGTTGCGGGTGCGGGGTGTTCACCCGCCACGCCAATGTGCCCGGGTGGCTGCATCGCCAGAAGGGCAAGAACCGCCCCTTTCAGTACGGCGCTCACACCTCAGGTGCGGCTGGCACGACACACTTGACGGGGCAGCCGAACCATCGCCTCACAACCACCACCAATCGCTGAAGGCCGCCGCCTGGCCGCAGGGTTCGTCGGCGTGGTTCCAGAGCGTCCACAGGCGGGCCCCCCGAATCACGAATCGGCGCCCCGCGCTGTCGATGCGGATGCCGCAGTAGCCGCTGATGGCGTGCTGTTCCTGGGCGCTCACCAGCATCTGGGCGCGGCTGGAGCGCTCGGCCGGTTCCGCCGTGAGCCGCGAGGGCATGCCCACCTGCTCGGCCCAGGGCCGGCGCCACAGGGCCAGGGCGGCCCGGTTGGCATAGGTGAGGCGGGGGCCCGGGTCGCCACTGGGATCCGCTCCGTCGTGGGCGAGCACCACCGTGCCGGCGGCAAACAGCGCCTGGGCCCGTTGCCCCAGGCTGGCATCGGCGCCCAGGCCGGCGAGCAGCGGCCGGCCGAAGCCCCGCTGATGGGAGTGGAGGATCCGGGCCGCCAGCTCCAGGGCCTCGACGCTCAGCCAGGGGGCGCTCACGCTGCTCAGGAGCCGCTGCTGCCGGTGCCCGCGTCGCGCCCGGCGCCGGCGGCCATGGCGGTGGCCATGGCCTGGCTGCTGAAGCCGGCGCCCTGGCCCTTCAGCCGCTCGAGGAAGTGCTGGTTGGCAGTGGGGAAGCGGCCGTCTTCGGCGAGGGGCAGCGGCCCGGCCTCGTCGAGGCCGGTATCGCCCTCCATGGCTGGGGTGATCACCACGAGCCCCGCATCGAGGGCCGCGTCGTAGCGCCACCAGCGGCTGGGATCCTTGATGGCTGCAGGGGTTGGCTGCAGGGAGCCATCGGCGCCCGGCTGCGGCAGGCCGGCGGCTGGAGTGCCCTCCTGTTGGGCCTTGGCTTTGGCCTCTCTGGCCTTCTTGGCCAGGAGCTCGCGGCGCTGGATGGCCAGGTCGGCCAGGAGCTGGTTGCGGGTGCGGCCCCGCATCTGGAACAGCACGAAGGGGTCTTCGCTGAAGCGCTCGCCCATCAGGTAGTACACGGCGCTCACGTGCTTGCAGGGGTTCACCTTGTCCGGACAGGTGCATTCACTGCGCACCTCCTGCAACTTGAAGGGGAACAGGCGCTTGCCGCTGGCGGCGAAGGCTCGCTCGATGTCCTGCGGCATCACCCCGGCCAGCAGCTGGGCCGACCAGCGGGCCTTCTGCCCCAGGGCCTCGAGCACGTAGCCCCAGTCCTCGTCGTTGAGCACGTCGAGCCAGAGCTTCACCTTGTAGGGCTCGTCCCCGGTGCCCTGCACTCGCGCATGCACGCGGCGCCCCTCGAAGCGGATCGAGAGCACGTTGCCCTCCCGTGCATAGGCCCAGGCGCGCTCCAGCCGTTTCTTGAAGCGGTAGCCGTTGATCAGCTCCATCCACTGCTCCACCCACCAGGGCTGCTGGCCCAGGCCCTGGTCGCCCAGTTGGGTGGTGATGCTGTTGGGGGTGGCGTTCATGGGAAGAGTTTGCCGGCGCGCTGGATGTGGTCCCGCAGGCCCTCGTGGCGTAGGGACTCCCAGTGGGTCACATCAAACAGGTAGGGGGTGGGGAGTGCATCGAGGGCCTCGCGCAGCTCGGCGCTGCAGTCGTTGGGGGCGCTAAAGGCCAGGTCGATGTCGGAGCCCTGCCTGTGGCGGCCCAGGGCGCGGGAGCCATAGAGCTTCACCCACTGGATCTGGGGGAAGCCTTGCAGGCAGCCCTGGATCTCGGCCACGGTGTGCTCGGGCAGGCCGTGGCTGCTGGCGGGCGGCTGGTTGCTGGGCGTGGGCCGCCCGGGGGCATCTCCAAGATTCTGTACAGCCTGTACAGAATTGAAAGAGGGGACGGGTGCGGGCGAGGTGGTCATGGATTGGCCTCCTGGCGGACGCGTTCCTGCAGGCTGTTGTGCAGCCCTTGCAATTCTGGCCAGTAGCGCTCGCAGATCAGCGCGGCGGCCTGCTGGGCGCGGGCTTGGTCGTACGTGTGTGCCATCAGATTGCGCTGTTCGAGCATGTCGATCCAGGTCTGACCGTTTTCAATCAGCCCCGTGGCGAAGGATTGCTTGAGCACCTCCCGTGGCAATCTCACATCGAGCCCGTTCCAGGCCAGCAGATCCTTGAGGGTTTTCCAGCTGAGCTCAAAGCTGAACGCGTAGGTCTTGATCAGGACGATCACGATCAGCTCGTCGTCTGGCCTGGCGTCGTGGGCTGTGATGGCCGCCCGGAGCTGCTTGAGGGCCCGCTGCAGGTTCTCGAAGCGCTGGTGCCAGCGGCGGTCGGCGCTCATTCGTCCGTGAGGGCCACCAGTTCCTTGAGCTGGCCCATCTCGAGGCCGCCGAGCCAGTCTTCGCCGGAGCCCACGATCTCTTCGGCCAGTTTCGACTTCTCCTTGATCATGCGGTCGATCCGCTCTTCCACGGAGCCGCTGGTGATGAACTTGTGCACCAGCACGCGGTTCTGCTGGCCGATGCGATAAGCGCGGTCGGTGGCCTGGTTTTCCACGGCCGGGTTCCACCAGCGGTCGATGTGGAACACGTGGCTGGCCCGGGTGAGGTTGAGGCCCACGCCGCCCGCCTTGAGCGACAGCAGGAACAGCTGCGGGCCGCGGGGATCGTCCTGGAAGCGATCCACCATCGCCTGGCGTTCCACCTTGCTGGTGTTGCCGTAGAGGAACGGCACCTCCTGGCGCCACTTGCGCTCCAGATGGGCCTTGAGCAGGTGGCCCCACTCGGCGAACTGGGTGAACAGCAGGGCCCGATCGCCGGCTTCGATCACCTCCTCGAGGATCTCCTCCAGCCGCTGCACCTTGGCGCTGCGGGCGGCGAAGCTGCTGGCGGCCTCACCCTGGGCGGCGGCTTCGGGGTCCTCCTTGAGGGCCAGGGCGGGGTGGTTGCAGATCTGCTTGAGCTTGGTGAGCAGGGCCAGCACCTGGCCGTGTTTCTGGCCCAGGGGCGCCCGGGCGATGGCATCAAGACTCTGCTCAACGGTGGTGTTGTAGAGCTTCTTCTGCTCGGGGGCGAGGCCCACCCATTCGCTCAGCTCCACCTTCTCGGGCAGGTCGGAAATGATCGACTTATCGGTTTTCAGGCGCCGCAGGATGAACGGACCCACGCGGCCCTTGAGGTCCCGCAGGGACGACATGTCGCCATAGCGCTCGATCGGCAGGCGGTAGCGCTGGCGGAAGAAGGGTTCGTCGCCCAGCACCTTGGGGTTGAGGAAATCCATCAACGCCCACAGCTCGCTGACGCGGTTCTCCACCGGCGTGCCGGTGAGGGCGATCCGAAAACGACTGCCCCCCTTGCCACCCCGGCCCGGACGCCCCAGATCCCGCGCCGCCATCGACTGCTTGGCGTTGTGGTTCTTGATGGCCTGGGCCTCGTCGATCACCACCCCCTGCCAGTCCACGGCTTCCAGCAGCTCGCTATCCCGCTGCAGCAGGCCATAGGTGGTGAGCACCAGATCCACCCCCTTGAGGGCTTTTTTGAGGGCCGCATCGGTGTTGGGTCGGCGCGGGCCGTAGTGCTCGCGCACCTCCAGATCGGGGGTGAAGGCGGCGGCCTCCCGCTTCCAGTTGGTGAGCACTGAGGTGGGTGCCACCAGCAGCACGGGGCGCTTGAGCTCCTCCTCGGCCTTGAGGTGCTGGATGAAGGCCAGCAATTGAATCGTTTTGCCCAGGCCCATGTCGTCCGCCAGGCATGCGCCCTGGTCGAAGCGGTGCAGGAAGGCGAGCCAACCGAGGCCGCGTTCCTGATAGGGCCGCAGCTGGCCAGCGAAGCCAGGAGGTGCCGGCAGGGGGTCGGGAGCCTTCTGCTGGTGGTATTGCTCCAGCACCGCCTGCAGTCGCGGGCCGGAGTTGAAGGCGTGCACCGGCAGGCGCTGCAGGGTTTCCCCTTCGTTGCCGGTGATGCGCAGGGCGTCGTCGAGGTGGAAGGGGGGCTCCGCGGCGCAGAACTTCTCGGCGTTCTTGAGGTCGAGGGGCCGCAGTTCGATCCACACGCCCTTGTGTTGCACCAGTGGGCTGCGCTTTGCCGACAGGCGCTCGAGGTCCTTGAGGGTGAGGGTGACGCCGCCGATCATGAAGTCCCAGCGCCACTCCAGGCTTTCGCCCAGGGTGAAGCCGCGGGATTTCTCCGGCAGTTCGGCCGTGATGGCCAGGCCGAGGCGGGAGGCCAAACCGCCCGAGAGGCTGGGGGGCAGCACTACGCCCACGCCCACATCGCGCAGTTTGGCGGCGGCGGTGCGCACCAGCACGAAGGCCTCCGCCGGCGTGAGTTGCATCGCCTCGGGGGTGGCCGCATCCAGGCCCCGTTCGATCGGCTCGAAGGCCAGCAGCGCCCGGCCCATGCCTTCCAGCAGCAGGGCACCCGGCTGTTCCAGGCTCAGTTCACCCAGGGCCAGGGGCTTGTCGCCCGCTGCCCACACCAGCCCCGCGGCCACCCGCAGGCTGGGATCGGCTTCCGCCTGCAGCCCGAAGCGCAGCTCCCAGAGTTCCTCGCCCTCGGGCGGGGTGAACAGCTCGAGGCAGGCCCGGGCGGGAGCCACCTTGCCCGCCACGGCCTCGCGCCAGTGGTGGCTGGCGATGCCGAGGCGCTCGCTGTCCTCGTCATCGAGCTCGAGCTTGCCGTCGTGGGAGGCCAGGCCCGCTTCCCAGGCGGCCAGCAGGGGATCGAGACCCTCGCCACCGGGCGCGAACGCCGTCCGCAGCTGGCCGTCCACCAGTTTTTCCACCAGGCTGGCCACGAACAGGCGGTTCGAGCGGGGCCGTCCGCAGGCCAGGTGGGGGTCGGTGCTGGCGGCGGCCACCACCTGGGGCATCTGCCCGGCGAGATCCTCCAGGCGGCGGCGGTCGTCCTCGCGGTTGAGCAGCGGCCGCCAGGTGGCCTTGCCCTCGCCTGCATCCGGCAGCCAGCGGCCTCGGGCGATCAGGCTCAGGCACCAGCGCTGCAGGTGGGCCCACCAGCGCAGATCGTCGGCCAGGCCTGCCTCGGCGAAGCCGGAGAGGGGCAGCAGGTTGAGCCATGTGGCGGCCGGGCCTGGCTTGAGCAGCCAGCCCTCCACCTGCCAGGGCCACCAGCTGATCTCCTTGGGCAGCGGTTCACCGGCCTGCATCGGCAGCCCGCTCCAGGCGGCGCTGTCGCTGGTTTTTTTGCCCTTGGCCCCCTGCTGACGGCTGGGCAGGGTGAGGGTGGCGCTCGCCTGGCGCAGGTCTTCCGACCAGAAGTGGTTGTCGTCCAGCCAGGTGGCCAGCTCGTCGAGGTCGAGGCCGAGGGGGTGGAGCGGTGCTTCCGCACCGGGCTGCACCGGTTCCGCCACCCGCCAGGTGTCCGCCCAGATCAGCAGGCCCGCGGAGGGGGCCTTGCCTTTGGCGAAGCTTCCCGCCGGGACAGCGGGCAGCCAGGTGGCGTGCAGCAGGCTCATGGGGGCGGGGGAGATCGCCTGGGCGCAACGGTCGCTGGAGTGGCCTTCAGGTTCGGGGCGCTGGCAGCACCCGTGTCGCGAAGGCTCGCGTTCCGTGCAAGATCAGGGCGGCGCCGATCAACGGCAGCCATGCACGGATTAACCCCATCATCACAGCTGGCCCGACCAGGGCCAAGGCCTGGGGGATCGGCTCGTTAGCCGGCCAGGACACAACCGCCGGCAATCCCAGGCTGTGGATGCCGCACACTGCTCCCACCAGCCCGGCTTGCAGATGGCTGTCGTCCGGGTCCACCCGTTGCAGGTGGAAGGCCAGCAGGCCGTAGAAGAACCCGCAGCCCCCCGCCCGCAGGGCTGCTCCCGGCCCGAGGGGAAGGCCAAGGGCCAGGGCGGCAAGGCCGGCCCCGAGGGCCCAGGCAATCGAGCGCAGCCGCAGCTGCTGGCGTGTTGGCGCGCTCAAGGTCTGCGGCAAGCCGGGTCCTGTGCTGGGCGATCATGCCCTGTTCAGGGTTGTTTTGCAGAGTCATGGCCGGCGCCGCCCCCCGCACTGGTAGCCCCCGAAGCGGTGCCGAGATCCGGGCGGCCTTCCTCGACTTCTTTGAGCAGCGGGGCCACAGGCCCATGGCC
>CALJTZ010000219.1 GCA_937975655.1 uncultured Synechococcus sp.
ACGCCGGCGTGCCGCCAGAGGAACGGCGCCGGCGGGGTGTTGCCGCCCTGGAACGGGTGGGGCTGGGGGAGCGCCTGCACAACAAGCCCAACCAGCTCTCCGGGGGCCAGCAGCAACGGGTGGCCGTGGCCCGGGCCATCATCAACAACCCGAATCTGCTGCTGGCGGATGAACCCACCGGTGCCCTCGATTCTCGCACCACCAAGGAGGTGCTCGACCTGTTCGATGAGCTGCACCAGGCCGGCATGACTGTGCTGCTGGTGACCCACGAGCACGACGTGGCCGCCAGGGCCCAGCGGGTGGTGCACTTCCACGACGGCCGGCTGGTGGACAGCGGCGCCGGATCACAGGCCTAACCGGCGGAGGGTCTGGGCCGCTCCAGGCTCTGCAGCAATTGGCCCATCAACAGGGCAATGGCATCGCGCCCCTTGATCCCGCCGCCGGGATCAAGCTCGCCGGGGTCCATGGCCACCCAGCCCCCTTGGGCGGGCTGGCGCAACTCAAAGTGCAGGTGCGGGCCCGTGCTCAGGCCCGTGCTGCCCACACGGCCCACCACCTCGCCCTGGCGCACCATTTCGCCGGTTTTCACATAGAGCTCGGAGAGGTGCCCATAGAGGGTGCGGCGCAGGGGGCGCTGGTGCTCGATCTCCACCGCCAGGCCATAGCCCCCGGCCAGGCCACTGCTCACCACGCGGCCCGATAACGCCGCCACCACCGGCGTGCCTTCAGGAGCCCCGAAATCCTGGCCGGCGTGCATGCGCAGGTAGCCCAGCACCGGATGCATGCGCCAGCCGAAGGTGCTGGTGAGGGGGGCATCGCCGATCAGGGGGAACAACAGCCGGCGATTGCCGTTGCCCAGCAGGGGCGACGGCCGCGGACTCACGCGGAACACACTGGCCAGGTTGAAACTTCCACCCTCACCAGCCAGCAACGCGGACACCGGCACCGTGAGGGGCGGCAGGGGCAGGCCATCGGCGCCGATGCGGCCATAGCCAGCACCGCCCACCAGGGGATCCCCCGTTGACGTGCCACGCCGTCCCCAGCGGATGGCCACGCCGCTGCGGCACTCCTGGCTGGAGAGGGCTCCGGTGCGGCACGCCCGCTGGTGGGCGCCGACGTCCAGGGGTTGCATGGCGCCGCCCCCGCCCTGCATGCGAGCACGCTCCATCGGGCTCACCACCCCCTCACGCACCAGCTCATCGAGGGATTGATCAAAGCGACGCGGGGCCGCACCGCCCAGCTGGTCAAGGTTGGGCCGCAGCGGTGCCTGGGGCGGAGCCGCTGGCAACACCGGTGCCAGGGGGGCCGTGGAGCCACTGGGCAGGCCTGGCTCCAGCGAGGCGGGCGCCGGCGTGGTGGCCTCCAGCTGCGCCCAGGCCAACCCACCCCCCAAGAGCGCTGGCAGCGCGGCCAACAGGCTCAGGGGTTGAAGGCGAGGCAAAGCAGCGGCCAACAGATGGCCTTCCACTTTAGAAACGACGCTGCAGCAAAGCCACGGCAGTTCCGCGGCGGAGGCGCAGGCCGCCGTCGGCTGCCAGGCCCGCCACAGTCCAGCGCTGCCCCTCGTGCTCCAGCCACTCGGGGCGCCAGAGGCGCTGCTCCGCCTGGCGCCGCACCAGTTCGGGCTGGCCGGCGGCGGCGGCGGCCCACTCGAGCCCCCGCAGCAGCCGGGCCGCCAACCGCTCCGGCTGGGCCTGCGGATGCCGGCGATGGCCAAGCGCCTCCGCCAGGGGGATGCCACCGGCCGGCGCGCGGTTCACCCCATTGAGGCCCACCCCCAGCTGGGCATAGAGCACCCGGCCGCCGCGCCAGCGCAGCCGCGGCAGGCTGCCCGCCAGCTTGCGGCCATCGAGCAGCAGGTCGTTGGGCCACTTGATCTGCGGCCGCAGGCCGAGGGCCTCCAGCTGCAGAGCCATCCCCACCGCCGCCGCCAGGGCCAGCGCGGCGCTGCCTGCGGGCTCGGCCGGCCAGGGCAGCGCCGCGCTCAGCCACACCCCACCGGGGGGCGAGTGCCAGACCCGCCCCCGCTGACCGTGGCCATGGCGCTGCTGCCGGGCCAGCAGGGCCAGCGGCGGCGCCGCGCCAGTAGCGAGCCAGCGCTCCAGCTCCAGCTCGGTGCTGGCGCACACCGGCAGCACCCGCAACCGCCAGGGCAAGGGATGATCCCCCGGCAGCTGCCGCAGCGATGCGGCAAGTCCAGAGGCCTTCAGAGCTGGGCCAGCCACTGGGCCATCCGCTGCGCACCGGCCTCCAATTGCTCAGCCGGATGCACCAGGGCCAGGCGGGCGTAGCCCTCGCCGCCGGCCCCGAAGCCAGGGCCCGGTGTGAGGCACACACCGGTGTGCTCCAGCAGCTGGGCACAGGCCGCCTCCGCCTCCAGCCCCCGGGCCGTGGCCGCCTGGGGCAGCTGCAACCACAGATAGAGGGCCATAGAGGGCAGCCGCACGGGCCAGCCCACCGCTTCCAGGGCAGCAGCCATGCGATCGCGACGCTGGCGGTACACCGCCTTGATCTGCTCGGGCCAGTCGGGCGCCTGCTCCAGGGCCGCGATGGCACCGGCCTGCAACGCCAGGGACTGGTTGAAATCCACCACCCCCTTGAGCTGGCGCAGGGCCGTGATCAGGGGAGCAGCGCCAATGGCGAAGGCCAGGCGATAGCCCCCGAGGCACCAGCTCTTCGAGAAGGAGAAGAACTCGATGCCGCAGGTGCGCCAGTGTTCACTGCGCAGCAGGGCTGGGGCCTCGCCATCGAGGGCCAGATCCACATAGGGATTGTCGTGGGCGAACACCAGGCCATGGCGTACGGCCCGGGCGGCAGCCTCGTCCACCCAGGCCTGCTGCCCGGTGGTGGCCGTGGGGTTGTGGGGGAAGCCCAGCACCATCAGCTTGAGGGCCTGCCACTGGCTGGGGCTGAGCTGGTCAAAATCGGGCGCAAAGCCTTGCTCGGCACGCAGGCGCAGGAACTGAGGCTGGGCTGAGGCCAGGTGCAGGCCGCCCAGATGGGAGGGGTAGTAGGGGTCGCAGAGCAGGGCGGCATCGCCCGGATTCAGCACCGCCAAGGGCAGGTGGGCCGTGCCCTCCTGCGAGCCCACCAGCAGCAACACCTCGTCCTCCGGATCCACCGCCACCCCGAACCGGCGCTGGGCCCAGGCGGCAACGGCCTCGCGAAAGGGGCGGGTGGCGCCGTGGAGGCAGTAGGCCGCACTGGAGGGCGCCCCCAGCTGGGACCGGATCGCGGCAATCGCCGCCTCCGGCGGCTGGAGATCCGTGGACCCCAGGGAGAGATCGAGTAGGGGGGGCAGCCCCTGGGCGGCAGCCCTGGCGACGTAGTGCTGCTTGCGCTGATCGTTGCGGGCGAACACGCCGCTGCCCAGCCTGCCAACCCGCTCGGAAACAACGAAGGGCGGGTGCTCAGAGATGGGCATCCAGGAAGGCCTGCAGCTGGGGCTTGGCCATGGCACCTTCGTGGCGAGCCACCTCCTGACCGCCCTTGAACACGATCAAGGTGGGCAGCCCCTGGATCTGCAGTTGGTCGCGGCTGGCGGGGTTGGGATCGGCCTCAAGCTTGCCCACGGCCAGCCGGCCGGCATAGGCGCTGGCGGCCCAGTCCATCATCGGGGCCATCAGCCGGCAGGGGCCGCACCACTCCGCCCACACATCCACCAGCACAGGGCCAGCGGCCTGGAGCACCTCGGCTTGGAAGTTGGCGTCTGTGAGGTGGACGACGGACACGGCAGCTGCAGTCAGTGGGGCGATTGTATGGAGCGCATCGCGGCGGACGCTCAGAGCTTGTCGATCGAGCGCTTCAGCTCCTCGAGATCGGCATCCACCTCCGCCACCTTCACGGGCTCCAACTGGGGCATGGGCTGATCGGGTGCCGGCAGGGCCACAGGGGTGGTTCCGCCGGCGAGTTTGCCCTTGAGGGCGGCCAACTCGGCATCCACCTCGGGGGCGCCTTCCAGGGAGGCGAACTGGCTATCCAGATCGGCCCCGGCCAGCTCAGCGGCCGCCTGGCTGCGGGCCTCGAGGGCCTGCACCTTCTCCTCCATCTGCTCAAACGCCGCCATGGAGGAGTTGGTGCCCAGGCTCCCCACGGCACTTTGCAACTGCTCCTGGGCCTGGGCGGCTTGAGCCCGGGCCTTGAGCATGTCTTTTTTGGTCTTGGCCTCGGCGATCTTGCTCTCGAGCGCCACCAGGCTCTTCTTCAGCTGATCCACCTGGCCGGCCTGGCTCTGGAGCTGGGTGTTCAGGGCCGTGGCGGTGTCCTGGCAGGTCTTGCGGCGTCCCAGGGCTTCGCGGGCCAGATCCTCCTCGCCCTTTTTCAGGGCCAGCTCCGCCCGCTCGTACCAGGTTTTGGCCTGGGATTCAGCCTGCTCGGCCTGGTTCTGAATACGTTTCTGGCTGGCGATGGCGGTAGCCACGGCCTGGCGCAGCTTCACCAGGTCGGACTGCATGTCCGCCACGGACTGATCCAGGATCTTGGCGGGGTCCTCCGCCTTGCTCAGCACCGCGTTGGCATTGGCGCGCACCAGGCGGCTGAGGCGATCGAAGAAGCCCATGGATCGTGGGAAGGGGCAAGACCCCACGCTAACCAGGGTTCGCCGCATCCCCACTGCGGGATTGCCGCACCACCGATAGGGTTTCCCCATGGCCATCGCCCCCCGCAACCAAACCCGGCGCCAGGGCGATGTGAACGTGCTGGTGCCACCGCCACGCCCACCGATCAAAGGGATCACCAGCTGCCTGGAGCAGCTGCAGAAGCATTGGAAAGCCGATGGCAGCCTGGCCGCCCTCTGGAACGCCTGGCCCAAGATCGCCGGCCCCCAGCTGGCGCCCCACTGCCAGCCCCTGCAGCTACGGGGTGGGCGGCTGGTGGTGGGGGCCAGCCATCCACAGTGGCTGCAGGCCCTGCGCTTCAACAAACATCAACTCCTTGGGGCGCTGCGGGGTGCCGGCTTCTCCGTGAAAGACCTGGTGTTTCAACACCACCTCGGCCAACCGCTGCCGGCCGCAGGCACCGAGCAGGAAGCCCAGGTGTGGGCCCAGCACCCCAGCCGCGTGGACGTGTTCGGCATGGGCAGCTGCCAGGCGTGCGGCCGGCCAGCCCCCAGGGGTGAGCTCCAGCGCTGGGGCCACTGCAGCTTCTGCCAGCGGCTGCTGATGGATGAGGGCATCGCCATGGGCACGGCAAGCGACGCGGGCTAGTAGCGCTCGGGCCTGGGCTGCTGCCAATCGGGCCCTGGCACCCCCGCCTGCTGCAGGGCCAGGGCCTGGCGGGCCAGGGCCGGGCGCGGCACGCGCCAGAGGCGATAGAGCCCCTCGCTGGCCAGCTGCTGATGGGGCAGGCTCCACCAGTAGGGCAGCTGGGCCGTGCGCTGATCAATCACCACCAACAGCGTGGCCTGCGGGTGGGGGGCTGAGGGCGTCCAGCCCTCACGACGTTCACGGGCAAGGCGATCACTGAGGTTGATCAGCCCGACCGGTGCAATCCCTTCAAACAGCACGGGCTGACGCGTGTAGTAGTGCAGCGAGGGCTTGAGGATGCCCACCATCGCCAGGGGCTCCCTGGGGCGGCGCTGGGCCAGCACATCGGCGGCGATGCGGCGCACCGGCAGCTGACGCACCCCATCGCCCAGCACCAGCAGCGGCAGGTGGGCCGTGGGCACATAGAGCAACAGCGGCAGCTGCAAACCCAAGAGCCAGCCCGCACGCCAGCGGGGCCGTATCAGAACCACTCCCAGCACCAGGCTGAGGCCAAACCACAGCGCGGCCCGCAGCACCAGGCCACTGGCCAGGAGCTCTGCCGGCAGGGTGGGCAACTCCGGATCGTTGATCAGCGGGATCCAGCGGGACGAGAAGGCCAGCCCCCCCGCCAGCAGTGCCACCAGCCCCAGGGTGGCGAGCCGTGCCCAGCGGGGTGGCCGGGCCTGGGCGGCGAGGGCCACCAGCAGCGCCGCCGCCGGCGTGGCGGGGATCCAATAGCTGGGCAGCTTGGTGGCGGCCAGGGTGAAGAAGCCCAGCACGGCCAGCAGCCAACAGGCCGCAAACAGCTGCAGCGATTGCTCCGGCGGCAGGCTGGCCCGGCGACCACGCAGGCTTGCCACCAGGCCCTGCAGCAGCAGCGGCGTGAACGGCAGGGAGGCCACCACCAGCACGGGCATGAAAAACCACCAGGGCTGCAGGTGGTTGTTCACCACACCGGTGAAGCGCTGCAGGTTGTGGTACCCGAAGAAGCTGTCCCAGAAGGGCTGTCCCTCCACCCACAGTTCCGCGGCATACCAGGGCACAGCCACCAGGCCCGTGATCAGCAGACCTGGCCAGGGTTTCAGGCGCGCCAGCAAGCGCGCGCCATCAGCCTGGCGCCACGCAAACAGGATGAGAGTGAGGGCGCTGAGCACCACGGCCACCGGGCCCTTGGCCAGCACGGCCAGGCCCAGCACCACCCAGGCCAGCCACCAACGGCAGCTGGGGGGCTCTGCAGCCGCGTAACCACGCCAGAACAACAACAGCGCGATGGCGAGGCAGGCCGTGAACAGGGCATCGCTCACGGCGATGCGGCTCCACAACAGCACCAGGGGCGAGAGCCCAAACGCCAGAGAAGCACTGAAGGCCGTGATGGCCACCTGCTGGCGCCCCTGGGGCCAGCGCAGCAGGGTGGCCGCCAAGCTGAGCATCACCGCCAGGCTGGCCAGGGCCGAGGGCAAACGCGCGGCCCAGGTGCCCAGTGGGTTCCAGCTCTGCTGGCCAGGCAGCAGGTAACCCAGCCCCATCAGCCAGTACACCAGGGGCGGTTTGTCGTAGCGGGGCAGGCCATTCACCCGGGGGGTGAGCCAATCGCCGGTTTCGGCCATGGCCCGTGCCGAGGCGGCAAACAGCGGTGGGGTTTCATCCACCAGGCCGGTGCAGCCCAGCTGCCACACAAACAGCACCAGGCCGCAGACCAGCACCCCCAGCAATACCGCCAGCACCTGCCGGCGGGCGGCCGGTTGTGGCGGGTGCTGCTGCTCGGACACCAGGGCCTACGCCACAGGCTGCGACCCTATCGCCCGAGACGGCGACAACCCACCCTGCAACCAGGCCTCGAGGCGAGTGGCAAAGGCCTGGCGCGAGGCTTGGCGCTCCACCCACTCCCGGCAGCCACGGCGATCCAGGGACATCGCCGCCTGGGCCGCGAGGGCCAGGGCCGCCACGTCGTCGGGCTCCACCAGAAGGCCATTCACCCCCGGCTCCACCAACTCCCCGGGGCCGCCGCGGCGGTAGGCCACCACCGGCACACCACAGGCCATCGCCTCCACCACCACGTTGCCGTAGGCCTCGTTCCACTTGGGCGTGTTGAGCAGGGCCCGGCAGCGGCCCAGCTGCCGCTGGAGCTCCGCCGTGGGCAGGAACCCCCGCCAATCCAGGGTGCCGGCGGGCACCGAGGCCTCCACCGCCGCCGCGTAGGCCGCATCTTCCACCAGCCCCCACACCGCCAGCCGCTCCCCCAGCTGGGCGGCGGCGGCGGCCGCATCCTCCAGCCCCTTCTCCGGGGCAATCCGGCCCACCCAACCCAGCAAAGGTTCAGGCTCAGCGCAGAAGCTATAGGCCTCCAGATCAAAGCCATTGCCCACCACCACCGGAGGACGGGGCAGGGCGAAATCGGCGGCCTGGGCCTGGGTGTGGAAGGCCAGGCGGCGCTGATCCCAGGCGGCCACCTCGGCGATCACGGCGTCCATGGCCGCGGACACCGAGCCCATGCTCACCAGGTGAAAGATCGGCACCGCTGCCGTGGGGGTGAGCCAGAAGGGCAGCCAGTCGTAGGCCAGGTTGAGCACCGCATCGAAGCGCTCGCCAGGGGCGGCCTGCAGGGCCCGCCGCCAGAGGTTGGCCAGCAGTGCGCCGGCGGGCAGGGTCACGGGCGCCTCACGACCCTGGTGCTGACAGCTGGGCTGCAGGGCACCGGGGCAGGTCCACAGGGCGGCCCCCGCGCAGGCCGGCGACAGCTCCGATCCCTCCGCCGCGAGCACGGTGAGCTCGTGCCCCCGCTGCAGCAGGCCCGCCACCAGGCCCGTGAGGGTGAGCTCCACCCCGCCGCCGCGGCCACTGCCCAGAGGCCCCACCGGGGTGCTCACCACCAACAACTTCATCAGGGCGCCTCCCAGAGCTGCTGACGTCGGTTGATCAGCACCACACTCCCGAGCGCCAGCGCCGCTCCCAACCATTGCAGGGGCCGCAGCTCCTCCCCCAGCAGCACGAGCCCACAGAGCAGGGCAAACATCGGTGTGAGGAAGGTGAGCGAGCTGAAGCTGGTGAGGTTTTCCTGGTTGGCAAACCAGAAGAAGAGCCCATAGGCCACGGCACTGCCCATCAGGGCGGCATAGGCCATCAGGCCCCACTCCGCTCCACTCCAGGCCGGCCAGAAGGCCGGCGCCGCCGGGTTAAAGAGCGGCGCCACGGCGGAGGCCACCAGCAGCGGCAGCCCCCCCAGCACCATGTGCCAGCCCGTCACGGCCACCGGATCGCTGTGGCGGCAGGCATAGCGGCTGAGCACCGTACCGAAGGCCATGGCCAGGGCCGCGCCGAGCATCCAGAGCTCGCCGTGGCTCCAGGCCCGCTCGCCGATCGCCTCCGGGCCCATCAACCACCACTGCTGCAACAGCGGAACAGGCAGCCCCAGGCAGAGGATCCCCGCCAGGCCCAGCAACAGGCCCAGCCAACCCACGGGGTTGATCGCCTCACCAAACAGGCTGCGGGCCAGCAGGGCCACCGCCAGGGGCTGGGAATCAATCAACACCGATCCCAGCCCGGCGCCGGTGCCCTCCAGGCCCCGGGCCAGCAGCCCCTGAAAGGCAGTGGCATCCACCAGGGCAAACAGCAACAACCAGAGGCGATCCCGGGGGTCCACCCCCGGCGAGCGCCGCCAAAGGGCCGCCGCCAGCAGCAGCACCAGCCCGGCCGGCAGCAGCCGCAGCCAGGCCAGGGTGAGTGGCCCACTGCCGGCCAGCAGCGGCTTCATCGCCGCCATGGCCGTGCCCCAGAGGGCAAAGGGCAACACCATCAGCAGCCAGCGCAGCATCACCAGCCCAAGCTGCCTACAGGCACCTTTTTAAGATCCAGCCACTGCACAGTGCATCAATGGCCTGGCCCTGGCGACGCAAGTCCCGCCGCAAACTGGCGCGTATCGCCATCGAGGGGCCCATTGCCGGCCCCACCCGGGAGCGGGTGCTCAAGGCACTGCGGGAGGTGGAGCAGCGGGAATGCCCCGCCCTGCTGCTGCGCATCGACAGCCCCGGCGGCACCGTGGGCGACAGCCAGGAGATCCACGCCGCCATCACACGCCTGCGCAGCAAGGGCTGCAAGGTGGTGGCGAGCTTCGGCAACATCTCCGCCTCCGGCGGTGTGTACGTGGGCGTGGCAGCCGAGCAGATCGTGGCCAATCCCGGCACCATCACCGGCTCCATCGGCGTGTTCGCGGTGCTGCCGACGCCAACGGCAGTCGCATTGAACGTCACCGTCACGACACCGGTGGTGTCTCCAATGAGTACGCTCGTCACGAACTTGCTGTTGGCGCCCGTGTTGGAGGCCGCCCTGTGGCCTGTGGCCAGCGTGGTGCTCTTGGCGCCTCAGCGCCGCGCTCCGGACCCCGATGAAAACCGCCCCCTCTAAGGTGCTTGCTGCATGACTGAATTGCGCAATGTGCAGGTGGACCTGGCGCGCTTCCGGACCCGGGTGTTTGTGGTCAGCGTACTGGTGCTGGTGTGCTTCTTTCTGCTGTTTGCCCGCTTGGTGTATCTGCAGATCTTCCGGCACGATGACTTGCGGGCCCAGGCGGAAAGTAACCGTACTTCCATTGTCCCCATCGTGCCTAACCGGGGCCTGATCGTGGACCGTAACGGCATCGTGCTGGCCACCTATTCCAGCGGCCAGAGCACGCCGGTGGGGCAGGTGGAGCTGTCCACCTTCCGCAATGTGCAGGG